>NZ_JBYSYW010000007.1:177985-217437 GCF_058783825.1 Pseudomonas sp. FW305-96 | reverse complement strand
TCGTCAGCCTCACCGACGCTATCGCTGGCAAGCCAGCTCCCACAGGGTTCAGTGTTCGCGCTAATGGTTATATAAACATTCTTAAACAGTATTTTTAAGAATATCCGCGCCTCACTAGTATTGCCCTCAAGCCAGGCGCAAATCCCCTTCAAAACCTCTGCCCGGCGCCCTTACTCACAGGAGAACGAGCATGAGTGCATCTCTGCGCAGCATCGACGGTCAGGACGAAGCCACCATTCTGCGTGAAATCCAGAGTGCCCTGCGCGACCTGCGCTTTGGCGCGGTGGAGATCACCGTGCACAACGCCCAGGTGGTGCAGATCGAACGCAAGGAGAAGTTCCGCCTGCAGCAGCCCGGTAACAAGACCGGCTGACACCGCACCCCTTCAAAACTAGAAAAATGCCAATCGGGAGCTTCACCATGTCCATCCGCCGTTATGCGCTTGCCGCCCTGGCCAGTGCCGTTTTTGCCGGTTCCGCGATCGCCAAGGACTACGAATTGCTGAACGTGTCCTATGACCCGACCCGCGAGTTGTACCAGCAGTACAACGCCGAGTTCATCAAGCATTGGCAAGCCGCCAACCCCGGCGACAAGGTGAAGATCCAGCAATCCCACGGTGGTTCGGGCAAGCAGGGCCGCGCGGTCATCGACGGCCTGCGCGCCGACGTGGTGACCCTGGCCCTGGCCGGCGATATCGACGAGATCGCCAAGCTTGGCAAGACCCTGCCCGAGGACTGGCAGAAGCGCCTGCCGGACGCCAGCACGCCGTACACCTCGACCATCGTGTTCCTGGTACGCAAGGGCAACCCGAAAGGCATCAAGGACTGGGGCGACCTGATCAAGAAAGACGTCTCGGTGATCACGCCCAATCCAAAGACCTCCGGCGGCGCCCGCTGGAACTTCCTCGCCGCCTGGGCCTATGGCCTGAAGACCGGCGGCAGCGAAGACAAGGCCAAGGCCTACGTGCAGGAGCTGTTCAAGCACGTGCCGGTGCTCGATACCGGCGCCCGCGGCTCGACCATCACCTTCGTCAACAACGGGCAGGGCGATGTGCTGCTGGCGTGGGAAAACGAAGCCTTCCTGGCGCTGAAGGAAGACGGTGGCGCCGACAAGTTCGAGATTGTCGTGCCTTCGCTGTCAATCTTGGCCGAGCCGCCGGTGGCGGTGGTCGACAAGAACGCCGAGAAGAAGGGCAACGAGAAGATCGCCGAGGAATACCTCAAGCATCTGTACAGCCCGGCTGGCCAGAAGATCGCTGCACAAAACTTCTACCGTCCGCGTGACGCGAAGGTCGCCGCCGAATTCGGCAAGCAGTTCCCGAAACTGGACCTGGTGACCATCGACAAGGACTTCGGTGGCTGGAAGACTGCGCAGCCGAAGTTCTTCAACGATGGCGGTGTGTTCGACCAGATTTATCAGGCACAGTGATCGGCAATGAACAAGCGGGGCCGCTTCGCGCCCCTTTCGCCGGCAAGCCGGCTCCCACAGGAAGCGGGAATGCACCGCCACTGTGGGAGCTGGCTTGCCAGCGAAAGGGCTGCGCAGCAGCCCCACAAACAAAACCCTCCAGTAGCCTGCACCGGCCCGGGATGACTCCCGGGCTTCGTGCGTTCAACCAGGGACCTTTATGTCACGTCGCATTTCCCCCGTCATACCCGGCTTCGGGCTGACACTGGGCTACACCTTGGTGTACCTCAGCCTGATCGTGCTGATACCGCTGGCGGCCATGTTCATCCATGCCTCGCAGCTCACCTGGGAGCAGTTCTGGAACATCGTCAGCGCGCCGCGGGTCATCGCCGCGCTGAAGCTGAGTTTCGGCACCGCCCTGTTCGCCGCCATCATCAACGGCGTGATCGGCACCCTGCTGGCCTGGGTGCTGGTGCGCTACACCTTCCCCGGGCGCAAGGTTATCGATGCGATGATCGACCTGCCGTTCGCCCTGCCCACCGCCGTGGCCGGCATCGCCTTGACCGCCTTGTACGCCCCTGCGGGCTGGGTCGGCCAGTTCGCCACGGATCTTGGTTTCAAGATCGCCTACACCCCACTGGGCATTACCCTGGCGCTGACGTTCGTCACCCTGCCGTTCGTGGTGCGCACGGTGCAGCCAGTGCTGGCTGACATCCCGCGTGAGGTGGAAGAGGCCGCTGCCTGCCTGGGCGCGAAACCCTTGCAGGTGTTCCGCCATGTGCTGGCGCCCGCTTTGCTGCCTGCCTGGCTGACCGGCTTCGCCCTGGCCTTCGCCCGTGGCGTTGGCGAGTATGGCTCGGTGATCTTCATCGCCGGCAACATGCCGATGAAGACCGAGATCCTGCCGTTGCTGATCATGGTCAAGCTCGACCAGTACGACTACACCGGCGCCACTGCCATCGGCGTATTGATGCTGGTGGTTTCCTTCATCCTGCTGCTGCTGATCAACTTGCTGCAGCGGCGCATCGAAACCCCTTGAAGGAGGCCCGGTAATGTCTTCATCAACCCTTGGCGCAACCGCCGCCGCCAACGCCGCCCGGCGTGGCAGTGCCACTTCGCGCCGCGTGCTGATCACCCTGGCCTGGATCGTCTTTGCGCTGTTCCTGGCCCTGCCGCTGGTGATCGTGGTGTCCCAAGCCCTGAAAAACGGCTTCGGCACCTTCTTCGAGGCGATCTTCGAGGCCGATGCGTTGTCGGCGCTCAAGCTCACCCTGCTGGCGGTGGCCATCTCGGTGCCGCTGAACCTGCTGTTCGGGGTCAGCGCCGCCTGGTGCGTGAGCAAGTACAGCTTCCGTGGCAAAAGTATCCTGGTGACTCTGATCGACCTGCCGTTCTCGGTGTCACCGGTGATCGCCGGCCTGGTCTACGTGCTGATGTTCGGCGCCCAGGGCCTGTTCGGCCCGTGGCTGCAGGACCACGACATCCAGATCGTCTTCGCCCTGCCGGGCATCGTCCTGGCGACCATCTTCGTCACCGTGCCGTTCGTGGCCCGCGAGCTGATCCCGCTGATGCAGGAGCAGGGTACCCAGGAAGAGGAGGCCGCGCGCCTGCTCGGGGCCAACGGTTGGCAGATGTTCTGGCACGTGACCCTGCCGAACATCAAGTGGGGCCTGATCTACGGTGTGGTGCTGTGCACCGCCCGGGCCATGGGCGAGTTCGGCGCGGTGTCGGTGGTGTCCGGGCATATCCGTGGCGTCACCAACACCTTGCCGCTGCACGTGGAGATCCTCTACAACGAGTACAACCATGTCGCGGCCTTCAGCGTGGCCAGCCTGCTGCTTGTCCTGGCGCTCTTCATCCTGCTGCTCAAGCAGTGGAGCGAGAACCGTATTAACCGCCTGCGCCACAGCGCCGCGGAGGAATGATTCATGTCGATCGAAGTTCGTAACGTCAGCAAGCGCTTCAACAGCTTCCAGGCCCTGGACAACATCAACCTGGACATCCACAGCGGCGAGCTGGTTGCCCTGCTTGGCCCGTCGGGCTGCGGCAAGACCACCCTGCTGCGCATTATCGCCGGCCTGGAAACCCCGGATGACGGCAGCATCGTGTTCCATGGTGAAGACGTGTCCGGGCACGATGTGCGTGATCGCAACGTCGGCTTCGTGTTCCAGCACTACGCGCTGTTCCGCCATATGAGCGTATTTGACAACGTCGCCTTCGGCCTGCGCATGAAACCCAAGGGTGAGCGCCCGAGCGAGAGCAAGATCGCCGAGAAGGTCCACGAGCTGCTGAACATGGTGCAGCTCGACTGGTTGTCCGATCGCTATCCCGAGCAGTTGTCCGGTGGCCAGCGCCAGCGTATCGCCCTGGCTCGTGCCCTGGCGGTGGAGCCCAAGGTATTGCTGCTCGACGAGCCGTTCGGGGCGCTGGATGCCAAGGTGCGCAAGGAGCTGCGCCGCTGGCTGGCGCGGCTGCACGAGGACATCAACCTGACCTCGGTATTCGTTACCCACGACCAGGAAGAGGCCATGGAAGTCGCCGACCGCATCGTGGTGATGAACAAGGGCGTGATCGAGCAGATCGGTTCGCCCGGCGAGGTGTACGAAAAGCCGGCCAACGACTTTGTCTACCACTTCCTTGGTGACTCCAACCGCCTGGCGCTCAGTGAAGGCCACCATGTGCTGTTCCGCCCGCACGAGGTGTCGCTGTCGCGCCATGAGACCGAAGGCCACCATGCCGCCGAGGTCCGCGATATCCGCCCGTTGGGCGCGACCACCCGGGTCACCTTGAAGGTGGAAGGGCAAAGCGAGCTGATCGAGGCCGAGGTGGTCAAGGATCACGACAGCCTGACCGGGTTGGCGCGCGGGGAGACGTTGTTCTTCCGGCCGAAGGTGTGGCAGAAGGTGGCGGATGTCTGAGCTGCAGGCATGAAAGGAAAAGCCCGGGCATGGTCCCGGGTTTTTTTATGTGCTGGCGGATAGTCGGGGCCGCGCTGCAGCCCATCGCCGGCAAGCCGGCTCCCACAGTACAGGGTCTGCTGCAATGACCTGTGAGAGCTGGCTTGCCAGCGATCGAGGGCAAAGCCCTCGCAGCGGATTGATGCCTTGAACGAATATTTTGCATGCTGATAAGGCATCGTTCGCAAGCTGTTCTGCGGCAGGCCGCGAAAGACGCGGGTTGTGGACAGACCATCGAAATAATTATTCCATTTTGGTCTAGTTTTACGTTTAAACATTTCTTTATGAGCTAAGCCCCTAGGCCCGATGATTCAGCCACACACCTGAATCAACACCCCAGGAGTTTCTAGCAATGGGTAATGTCCAGACGGCCGTCAGGGCCTTTGAGCAGCCATGGCACCCGGCATCGGGCGACCTGGTCGAGCTCGGACGCACGCTACGCCTGCCGCTTGGTCAGTTACGCCTGCAACGCACGCCGCTGAGCGGCCTCAAACGACGCGACAAGCTGGCGTTGGTGCTGCTGGTGCTGGCCCTGCACGGTGCCGTCGCCTACTGGATCAACCAGGCACCGACCCCGGCGTTGCCCATCGTGCCGCCGCAGATTCCGCCCATGACCATCGAGTTCGCCGCGCCCGCGCCGCCAGTCGTCGAGCCGCCGCCGCCAGCCCCGGCAGCGCCTGTGCTCGAACCGCCACCGCCGGTGCTCGACGAGTTGGCTGCCAAGCCAAAGCCCAAGCCGAAAGTCGTGCCCAAGCCTGTGGCCAAGCCACAGCCAAAACCGCAGCCGAAACCGGTCGAAGCGCCGCCACCCATGCCTACGCCCGTGGCCGCGCCGGCTCCGCCTGCGCCTGCGCCACCCGCCCCGGCCCCGGTGACGCCAGCCTCGGCCAACGCCGCGTACCTCAAGAACCCGGCGCCGGAATATCCGCAGATGGCCCAGCGCCGTGGCTGGGAGGGCACCGTGCTGCTGCGCGTCGAGGTGCTGCCCAGTGGCAAGCCAGGGCAGATCCAGATCCAGAAAAGCAGTGGTCGCGACGCCCTGGACGCCGCCGCGCTGGCGGCGGTGAAACGCTGGAGCTTCGTCCCGGCCAAGCAGGGCGAGGTGGCCCAGGTGGGTTGGGTCAGCGTACCGATCGATTTCAAGCTTCGTTAACTTGCGAGCGCACACAGGAAGGACTTCATCATGAGCGTGTTGGCATCTCCCCTCGAATCCGTTGAAGGCGCGGTCATCTGGCTGCTGGTCGGCTTCTCCGTCGCCACTTGGGCGCTGGCCCTGGTCAAGGTCGTGCAGTTCGTGCGCCTGAAGAACCAGGACAAGCGCTTCCACCAGCAGTTCTGGGCTGCGTCCAGCCTCGACTCCGCCGCCGAGCCGGCCCACGACCTGCCTGGCCCGGCCGCCCGTGTCGCTCAGGCGGGATTTGCGGCGATTGCGGTCGGTGAGCCTGGCCAGGCCAGTGACCTCAGTCAGGCCATCAACCACCAGGACCGCCTGGAGCGCGCCTTGCGCCAGCAGATCGTCCGTGAGCGTCGTTCGCTGGAAACCGGCCTGGCGGTGGTGGCCAGTATCGGCAGCACTTCGCCCTTCATCGGCCTGTTCGGCACGGTGTGGGGCATCATGGAGGCGCTCAAGGGCATCAGCGCGGCGGGCTCGGCGAGCCTGGAGACCGTGGCCGGGCCCATCGGCGCGGCGTTGGTGGCCACCGGCGTGGGGATCGCCGTCGCGGTGCCAGCGGTGCTGGTCTACAACTACTTCCTCCGTCGCCTCAAGCTGACCGCCGCCGACCTCGACGACTTCGCCCACGACTTCTACAGCCTGGCGCAGAAGAGTGCGTTCCGCGTGCTGGTGCACCCGGCGGTGCAGCGCCAGCACACCGGCTTCACCCAACCTGTGAAGGAGGCGTCCTGACATGGCCTTCTCGACCCAGGACAGCGATGAAGTGTTGAGTGAAATCAACGTCACGCCGTTGGTGGACGTCATGCTGGTGCTGTTGGTGGTGTTCATCGTCACCGCGCCGTTGCTGACCAACGCCATCCCGATCAACCTGCCCAAGACCGAGGCCGTGGCCCCGGTGGAGCAGAAGGACCCGCTGGTGGTGAGCATCGACGGCAGCGGCAAGCTGTTCATCAACAAGGACGAGATCCAGCCCGACCTGCTGGAGACCAACCTCAAGGCTGCCAAGGACAAGGACGCCGAGCTGCGTGTGCAGCTGCAGGCCGACGATGGTGTGAACTATGGCGAGGTCGCCCGGGCGATGGCGGCGATCGAGCGTGCCGGGATCAGCAAGTTGGCGGTGATCACCGCGCGCTGACCGGCGATACCTTCTTCAGGCAAGTGCTTAGGGGCCATTTTCCTTGGCAGGGGATGGCCCTTTTTTTATGCGCGAAGGCAGGCCTCTTTCATTTTGGTATTTTGGTTATTAATAAATAGCTTCTTATTCCTTTACGAATATAACCCCCTCCCTATACTTGCACCCAAGCACGCAAACTTCCGGAGGCGTCCCCATGCGCAATGAGTCGATTCGTTACCTGATTGTGCCGGGCTGGCAAGGATCGCCAGACAACCATTGGCAAAGTCACTGGCAGCGCAGCCTGCCCAATAGCGCCCGGGTCGAGCAGAGCGACTGGCTCACGCCACAACGGCGCGATTGGGTACAGGCATTGGAGCAGGCGATTGCCGCCGAGCGCTCGCCAGTGATTCTCATCGCCCACAGCCTCGGCTGCATCACGGTCGCGCATTGGGCCGCACAGGCCAGCCCTGAACTGCAGCAAAGGGTGCGCGGCGCGCTGCTGGTGGCACCGGCGGATGTCGAGCGGCCGAATTGCGCGCCAGCCCTGCGCAATTTCGCGCCGATTCCCCTGCAGGCCCTGCCGTTTCCCAGCCAGGTGGTCAGCTCCGACAACGACCCGGCGGTGAGCGTGCCGCGCGCGTTGTACCTGGCGCAGGCCTGGGGCGCCGAAGCGGGGCTGTTGGCCAACGCCGGGCATATCAACGTCAAGTCCGGGCACCAGCGCTGGGAGCAAGGCTTTGCCTATCTCTACCGGCTGCAGGCCCGTGTCGACCAGCGCGCCCTGCGCCGCGCCTGATCCACAGGTTTCATCGACTGAGCTGAATCCCTTGACCGCTTGCGGCCGGGGCGGGAGTATTCCATGACATTTCACACACCATTCGGTCAGCCGTTGCTGACCTTCCCCGAACTGGACAAGAGCCCACTGAGCATCCGCGCCAAGGCGCTGGTGTTCGTCGATCCGCGCTCCCAGGCGCTGCGCCAGGCCCTGGAGCGGCTGGCGCCACAACCGTTGCCGGTGCTGATTCGCGGCGAGACCGGCACCGGCAAGGAGCTGCTGGCCCGGCAGATTCATCGCGCCAGCGATCGGGGCGGGTTGTTCGTGTCGGTCAACTGCGCGGCCATCAGCCCGACCTATGCCGATGCCGAGCTGTTCGGCTACAGCGCCGGTAGCCAGGGCGGTACTGCCAGCAGTCGCGCCGGATGGTTCGGTTCGGCCAATGGCGGCACGTTGTATCTGGACGAGATCGCCGACCTGCCCCTGGCGATCCAGGGCAAGCTGTTGGCCGCCCTGGAGAATCGCGAGGTGATCCGGGTCGGCGCCACGCAACCGCAGGCGGTCGATGTGCGGCTGGTGGCCGCGTCCAGCATCGACCTGGCGCTGGCAGTGCGCGCGGGGCGTTTCAACGAGCGGCTCTACCATTACCTGTACGAAGGTGAGCTGGAGTTGCCGGCGCTGCGTGATCGGGTCGGCGATATCCTGCCGTTGGCCGAGTACTTCGTGGGGATCTACAGCGTGCGCCTGGATCGGCCGGTTCCCCTCATCAGCGAGGCCGCCCAGCAGGCGCTCGAAGCGCATGCCTGGCCGGGCAATACCCGCGAATTGGAGAACGTCATTCACTTCGCCCTGCTGGTCAGCGATGGCGAGGAAATCCTCCCCGCGCATCTCGACCTGCCCGATACCGCTCCCCTCGCCAGCCTGGCCCGCCAGCTCATGCAGCTAGGCGGCAGTCGAGAGGCGGATACCTTGGCCGAACTGCGCGATCTGCTCGGCGCGGCGCTGGCACGACTGGGGAAAAGCTCGCCGTAGAGCAGGCTGCCGCCGTTCATAAGCAAAGGGCGTGATGGCCATTTGTTTTTGGCATAAGCAGCTAATCAAAAGATATTGTTCCGGAATAAAAAATCTCGGTATTGTCCGCTGCACGCCCACCCGAACGGATGGGCACCCGACTCGCCATCTGCGATGGCCCAGCTTTAGAACAAGGATCACCATGAAAAAGACCCTGCTGACCACCGCCCTGGCCGCCGCACTGTCGTTCGCGGGCCTCGCCAACGCCGCCGAGAAACTGGTGGTGGCCGCCACGCCCGTGCCGCATGCCGAAATCCTCGAACTGATCAAGCCGACCCTGGCCAAGGAAGGCGTGGATCTGGAGATCAAGGTCTTCACCGACTACGTCCAGCCCAACGTGCAGGTCGACCAGAAGCGCCTGGACGCCAACTACTTCCAGACCCTGCCGTACCTGAAGAACTTCAACGAAGGCAAGGGCACCCACCTGGAGACCGTGATCGGCGTGCACGTCGAACCGTTCGGTGGCTACTCGAAGAAGGTCAAGAGCCTGGCCGAGCTGAAGGACGGCGCGACCGTGGCCATTCCCAACGAGGGGAGCAACAGTGGCCGTGCCCTGCTGCTGCTGCAGAAGGCCGGGCTGATTACCCTGAAGGATCCGAAGAACGCCCTGGCCACGCCGAAGGATATCGCCGAGAACCCGAAGAAGCTCAAGTTCAAGGAGCTTGAATCGGCCATGCTCCCGCGTGTGCTGGATCAGGTCGACCTGGACATGATCAACACCAACTATGCGCTTGAAGCCGGCCTGAACCCGGCCAAGGACGCCCTGGTGATCGAAGGTAGCGATTCGCCGTACGTGAACTTCCTGGTTGCCCGCCCGGACAACAAGGACAGCGCGGCGATCCAGAAGCTGGCCAAGGCGCTGACCAGCCCGGAAGTGAAGGCATTCATCGAGAAGAAGTACAGCGGCGCGGTACTGCCAGCGTTCTGATACGCGACCTGGAACGAAAAACGCCGACGCATTTTGCGTCGGCGTTTTTGTTTGTGCTGAGCTGACGGGCAGGCCGGTCTGGAGTAATGCCGCGCAAGCTCAGCGTTGAGTCGCCAGGGCCCGGCGCAGCGCCAGGAGCCACAGCAGTTGTTCGTTCGAAGCAGGCAAGCAGGGGCTGTTCATCGTTGTCTTCCTTGTTGAATGTGATGGGCCGTGCAAGTCACAGTTTGAAATCCCTTGGAGGGGAAAATCCTCGGAAAGATCCGCGTCTAGGGAAGGAAATTTCCGAGCGTCACGGGGTGGTGATATAGATATGCAATAAAGATATTTATAAAAATATTTTTATGCCTTTAGAGTCTAGGAATCGTGCTTACCGGCACAGCGCCACTATTCGTGAAACGACGCCGAGCAACCCTCGTGCCGACCCTGGACCTTCCCATGCCGTACCTTCGTGACCCCGTGCCGAGGCCCCTTCCATGAGCTTCGACACTGCTTTCATGCTTAGCACACTGCCGGCCTTCTTCAAGGCCGTTGGCGTGACCCTGCAAGTCGGGGCGATCGCAATCGTCACCTCGTTGCTGGTGGCGCTGCTCAATGCGACGATCCTGGTGTTGCGCACGCCGTACCTGTGGCGCCTGGTCAAGGGCTATGTGGAGCTGGCGCGCAACACACCGTTGCTGATCCAGCTGTTCTTCGTCTACTTCGCCTTGCCGAGCCTGGGGGTGAAGGTATCCGGCTTCGCCGCCGCGATCATCACCCTGACGTTCATGGGCGGTGCCTACCTCACCGAGGTACTGCGCGCCGGGGTCGAGGCCGTGCCACGGGCGCAACTGGAATCCGGGCGCTCCATCGGGCTTTCCGAGGGCCAGCTGCTGCGCCATGTGATCCTGCCCCAGGCCGGCATCCTCAGCCTGCCGGCACTGTTCGCCAATTTCGTCTTCCTGCTCAAGGAAACCACCGTGGTTTCGGCGGTGGCGGTGCCGGAGATTCTCTACACCACCAAGAACTACATCGCCCTGTACTACAAGACCTACGAAATGCTCGCCGTGCTGACCCTGCTCTGCGTGCTGATCTTCCTGCCGCTGTCGCTGCTGCTGCGCTACCTGGAACGGAGGCTGCAACATGGCCAGTTCGGGCATTGAGCTGCTGCTGGTTTCGCTGCCGCAACTGGCCATGGGCGCCGGGCAGACCCTGGCGATCTCGGCCCTGGGCATCCTGTTCGCCACGTTGGGCGGCGTGTTCTACGGCGTGCTGGCGACCCTCGGCAGCCGTTGGCTGAACATCCTGTTGCAGGTGTACCTGGAACTGTTCCGGGCGATTCCGGTGCTGGTCTGGCTGTACCTGGTGTTCTTCGGCTTGCCGATCTTCTTCGGCCTGAGCATCCCCAGCTTCTGGTGCGCGGTGCTGGTGCTGGGCCTGTGGGGCGCCAGCGAGGTCGGTGAGGTGGTGCGCGGCGCCTTGCAGTCGCTGCCACGCGGGCAGCGCGAGGCGGGGTTGTCGATCGGCCTGGGCGGCTGGCAGCTGTATGCCTATGTGCTGCTGCCCCAGGCGCTCAAGCGCATGACCCCGCCGACCATCAATATCTACACGCGGATCATCAAGACCAGCTCGCTGGCGGTGCTGATCGGCGTGGTCGAAGTGATCAAGGCGGGGCAGCAGATCATCGAACGTACCTACGAGTCGGTGCTGATCTACGGCGCGCTGTTCCTGTTCTTCTTTCTTGTCTGCTATCCGCTGTCAGCCGCCTCCCGCGTGCTGGAGCGGCGCTGGGCCCACGCATGAATCCATTGATCGAATTCCAAGGCTTCAACAAGTTCTTCGGCCAGCACCAGGTGCTCGCAGACATCGACCTCAAGGTCGAGGCCGGCGAGGTGGTGGTGATCCTCGGCCCCAGCGGCTGCGGCAAGAGCACCCTGCTGCGCTGCCTCAACGGCCTGGAAGAGGCCCAGGGCGGCAGCCTGCGCCTCGACGGCCAGGAGCTGCTCGGCCCCGACACCGACTGGCGTCAGGTGCGCCAACGGGTCGGCATGGTGTTCCAGAGCTACCACCTGTTCGGCCACATGAGCGTGATCGACAACTTGCTGCTGGGGCCGCTGAAGGTGCAGAAGCGCGAACGCCACGAGGCCCAGGCCCAGGCCGAGGCTCTGCTGGCCCGGGTAGGGCTGCTGGACAAGCGTGACGCGTTCCCGCGCCAGCTCTCCGGTGGCCAGCAGCAACGCATCGCCATTGTTCGTTCGTTGTGCATGAACCCACAGGTGATGCTCTTCGATGAGGTCACCGCCGCCCTCGACCCGGAGATGGTCAAGGAGGTGCTGCAGGTGATCCAGGGTCTGGCCCGCGAAGGCATGACCCTGCTCATCGTCACCCACGAAATGGCCTTCGCCCGCGCGGTGGCCGACCGCATCGTGTTCATGGAGGCCGGCAGGATCCTTGAACAGAACCACCCTGAGCGCTTCTTCACTCAACCGCAGACCGCACGCGCGCAGCAGTTCCTGGAGAAATTCTCGTTCGTCGAAAGCCTGCCCAAGACACTGTCTAAGCCACTGCACAAGGAACTGTCATGAAGACTGCCCCGTTCGCCAAACTGCTCGCGCCATTGCTGGGCCTGGCCCTGCTGGCCGGCTGCAACAAATCAGAAGACCCGGCCAAGCCCGCCGCCGCCTCGCCGGCCACCAGCTACCTGGAAACCATCAAGGCCCGCGACAAGCTGATCGTCGGCGTGTTCACCGACAAGCCGCCGTTCGGCTTCGTCGATGAAAGCGGCCGCTACGTGGGCTTCGACACCGACATCGGTCGTCGCTTCGCCAAGGACCTGCTGGGCGACGAGAACAAGGTCGAGTTCGTCGCGGTCGAGCCTGCCAGCCGCATCCCGTTCCTGCAGAGCGACAAGGTCGACCTGATCCTCGCCAACATGACCGTCACTCCGGAACGCAAGGAGGCCGTGGACTTCACCAACCCCAACCTGCGCGTGGCGGTGCAGGCCATCGTCGCCGACGGCAGTTCGGTGCAAAAGCTCGACGACCTGGCCGACAAGACCATCATCGTCACCACCGGCACCACCGCCGACATCTGGCTGACCAAGACCCACCCAGACTGGAAACTGCTCAAGTTCGAGAAGAACACCGAGTCGCTGGCCGCGTTGGCCAACGGTCGGGGTGATGCCTATGCCCAGGACAACCTGATCCTGTTCAGCTGGGCCAAGCAGAACCCGGGCTACCGCGTGCTGCCACAGCTGTTGGGTGACGAAGCACCGATCGCCCCGGCGGTGAAGAAGGGCAATACCGAGTTGCGCGATTGGGTGAACGCCGAACTGGCCAAGCTCGGCGAGGAGAAGTTCCTGCTCAAGCTGTACGACCAGTACGTGCGCAAGGAACTGAGCGACGACACCAAGCCTGAGAGCGTGATCGTCGAGGGCGGCAACTGGCAGGGCTGATCGCCTGAACGGGGCTGCAAAGCAGCCCCTTTCGGTCTCAGCAATTGCGCGGTAACCAGTTCAACAGGAAATCATTCACCACCTGCGGATTCTCCAGGCTGGAGATATGCCCGGCGAATGGAATCTGTGCCGCCAGGCATCCAATCAACTGCGCCATCTCGGCGGACTCCGCCGGTGGCCTTGGTATGTCCTGGTCGCCACAGAGCACGATGGTCCGCTCTCCCGGCAGCTCACTGAGTCGCGCCAGCAGGTCTGGCCGGCCGAAGATCACCCGGCCCATCGGGTCGAGGCTGTCCCGGATGGTTTCGGCGCTGCTTGCCTTGAGGTCCGCACGGAAGCACTCGCGCACCTCGGGCACCGTCTGGCCACCGGCATGGAAGAAGATCGGCACCACGACGTCCAGCAACGGATCGATAAAGGCTCCCGCTTTGCTTGCCGCATCCAGCAAACCGAAATACTTCAGCCGCGTCGCCTCGGGCTCCGCGCCCAGGTAGGTGTCCATCAGCACCAGGCGGTCGACTCGTTCAGGGTGGTCGACGGCCAACTGCGCGCCCCACATGCCGCCAACCGACAGCCCGACCAGGTGGCACTTCTGGATATCCAGGGCATCGAGCAACGCCAGGTGCTGGCGGGCCAGGGCAGCCATGTCGACGGTACTGGCGGGCGGGGCTGCGGAATCGCCGTGGCCCCACAGCTCAGGCACGATGACCCGGAAGTGCTGTGACAGGGCGTCGATCTGCGGTTGCCACATGGCGGACGACCACAGGTAGCTGTGTCCCAGCAGCACTGGGAAGCCCTGGCCCTGGTCGATATAGCTCATGCGTGCTCCGTCGATCTCGATGAAGTGTTTCTGCATTGCGTGACCTCATGGATTGCGAGAGGGCCGCTGTGCGGCCCCGGTTTCTATCTGGGCACCAGCCGCAGCGTGCTTTGCGCCGGAATCACCCCCATCCGCGCCTTGTGATAGCGCCCCTCGATGTAGTCCTCGGCCTGGTCGCCATAGTGCCGGTCGAATGGCACGCCACTCTGCCCGACCGGGTTGATGGTCAGCGCGGCGCCGGCGTCGGCGAAGTCGATCAGGCGGCGGGTGGATGGCCCGTAGGTGACCGGCCAGGGCGCCGGGCCGATCTTCGCCGACAGGTTGTTCGGCACCTCATGGGTCCCGGGCGCGGCGTACGGCCCGACATTGAACAACAGGTTCAGCGGCTTCTTCACGCCCAGCGGATGGTTATGCGTGAGGGTATGGGCCTTGCCCCACTGCCAGCTGGCCGGATCCTTGCCGAAGGTCTCGCGCAGGTGCTTGAGGCTGCGCTGCCAGGCCAGGCGAACGATGGCGTTGCGATCGGTGTGTTCATTGCTACCACGCAGATTCCACCACGGCGATTGAGGGTCGCCAGCCAGGCGAGGCAGCGCGGCGTCGATGGCACGGGTGCTGATCAGCACCGGGAACCAGGTGTCGCCCAGTTCGTCGTGCAGGGCGGCGAACGCCAGCTCGTAGAGGAACTGGTTGAACAGCGTGGCGCTGGTGGAGTCCAGCGGGTAGTCGCCGCGCCAGGCCGCCAGTTGCTCGACCAGTTCCTTCTCTTCGTCGCCCTGGGCGACGTTGCGCAAGGTGCCGAGCAGCGGTGCCAGGGTACGCGGGCCATAGTCGGTGCTGGTGTCCAGCTGCAAGGCCTGGCTGTTCTGGGTGTCCCACTTGATGTCCGGGTCGCGTAACAGGCGATCGAGCTGGCGTCCCCGGTCGGCCAGGTTGTAGTAGCCGGGCACGGGCAGTGCGCCCGGTGGTTGGTAATTGGCCGAGACGATATAGCCGCTGGCCGGGTTCTCTTGCTGTGGATTGGCACTGAACGGGTAGAACCCCGGCTTGGCGGCCTGGCCGCTGCCGCCGTCGAGGATGAACGCCGGGTTGACGCCCTCCGGGCGGATCGGCAGGCGCGCCGCCGCCCACCAGCCGATGTCGCCACGGGCATTGGCCCATACCAGGTTCAACCCCGGCGCCTGGATCTTGCTTGCCGCCTCGCGCATCTTGTCCAGGGTGTCGGCGCGGTTGATCTGGTAGAAACCCTCGAGTATCGGGTTCTCGGTTTCCAGGAAGGCCCACCACATGGCGATGGGCGTCGGGCCGGCGGTGTCGCCGAGCACGCTGTTGACGATCGGACCGTGGGGCGATCGGCGCAAGGTGATGCTGGCCGGCTGCGCAGCCTTGACCGCGATTTTCTGCTCGGTCTTTTCAAGTGTCTGCCAGCGGCCATCGACCATCACCTGCTCGGGGTCCTGCGGATTGGTCCGCTCCGCGATCAGATCGACGTCGTCGTTCTGGAACATGGTCAGGCTCCAACCGAAGTCGCGGTTGTGGCCGAGCAGGGCGAACGGGTTGAGCGCCTGGAAGTAGCCATACAGGTTGAAGCCTGGTGCCGACAGCTCGGCTTCGTACCAGATCGCCGGCACCGCGAAGCTGATGTGCGGGTCACCCGCCAGCAGTGGCCGGCCGCTGCGGGTATGGCTGCCGGCCACGGCCCAGGCGTTGCTGCCCTCGAACTGCGGAATGCCGGCATCGCCCAGGGCCTCGTGGCTGAGCCGCGCCAACTGCTCCAGGCTGCGCCAGTCGGCGGCGGCCAACGGCGTGGCCACGGCGCCGTCGGGCTGCCAGTCGAGGTCGAAGATCTTCAGGTACTCGGGGCCGAGCTGGTCGCGGATGTAGGTCAGCGCCGGGTCGGTGCGGAACGCGGCGGCGAAGCTGTAGGCGAGGTAGCCGGCAATGCTCAGGGTGTCCTCGGCGGTGAAGGGGCGCGGCGTGATGCCGAGCAGGTCGAACTCCATCGGCTTGGGGTGGCTGGCCTGCCACTGGTTGATGCCGTCCAGGTAGGCCTGCAGCGCCTGCCAGGCCGGTGACTGGCGGTCCTGGCGTTGCACCATCAAGGCCGCCTGGTCGCGAATGCGCAGGCTGCGGAACAGGGTATCGGTGGGCAGCAACTTCTCGCCCAGCACCTCGGCCAGCTCGCCGCGAGCCAGACGGCGCATGATCTCCATCTGGAACAGACGGTCCTGGGCTTGCACGTAGCCCAGGGCGCGGTACAGGTCCTGCTCGTTCTGCGCCTGCAGGTGCGGCACGCCACGGGCATCGAAGCGCACGCTGACCGGCGCCTGCAAGCCGTTGATGGCCGCTTCGCCATCACGCTGGGGCTGCTTGCCCTGCACGTACCAGTAACCGCCGCCCGCGGCGGCCACGGCGATCACCACCGCCAGCAAGGTCAGGCTGCGCTTCATCGAGACTCCTTGTGCACTCGAGCGAAAGAATGTGGTCCGATCATCGGCGGATTCGCGAACTGAGCATAGCCCCCTGAAAGGAGTTTCCATGTCCCTCAGCGAAAAACAGAAAATGCTGGCAGGCCAGCTCTACCATGCCGGCTGCCCCGAGCTGCAAGCCGAGCAGGCGGCCAACCGGCACTGGATGCACCACTACAACGGCAGCGTCGAGCAACCCAACGAGGCGCGCCATGATTTGATGAAGACGCACTTCGCCAACGTGGGCGAAGGCGTGGTGATCCGTCCGCCGTTCCACTGCGACTACGGCTACAACATCAGCGTGGGCGCCAACACCTTCATGAACTTCAACTGCGTGATCCTCGACGTGCTGCCGGTGCGCATCGGCGCCGACTGCCAGATCGCCCCGGCGGTGCAGATCTACACCGCCGACCACCCGCTGGACCCGGCGCTGCGCCGCAGCGGCCTGGAAAGCGGGCGGCCGGTGATCATTGGCGACAATGTCTGGATCGGCGGCGGGGCGATCATCCTGCCGGGGGTGACCATCGGCGACAACGCCGTGGTCGGCGCGGGCAGCGTGGTGACCCGGGATGTGCCGGCCGGGGCGGTTGTGGTCGGTAACCCTGCGCGGGTGCGTGGCTGAAGTGCAAAGCCCTGCGGGGTTGGCCGCAGGGCTTTTGATCAGGCGGGCTTGAAGCCGGGTTTGCCGTTGGCGGCGCGCCACTGTTTGACGCGGTCGAGGACACCTTGAGGGCTATCCTCTGCGCCTTCACCTGGGTAACAAATGAGATCAGATCCCTGTGGATTTTCAATAATCGTCTCGAATCTTTGCATCAGCTTATCTTGATACTCAATGAATCGGGCACCTTTGAGATCCGTGCGATTGACAAAAAAATCTTGCAGAAACTCCAAGAATTCACTTTCCGTGTATTCAGTGATGCTTTTGTTATTGGTCATTGCCTTTGCCTTTTTCACTGTGGTGGTCAATATGTTGTCGAGGTGTCATGACTGCCAAGTTGTCGAGGTTGTAAACTGCGCCGCCATTTTTGACTTCTTCAATATGGTGAATCTCGAAGCTTTTTCGCTTTCCGACCCACTCTGTCCCCGGTGCCAGTGGCGCGCCGCCGTCCGTCATTCGTATCAAGTTGTTCTTGGTGAAGTGTTTGTTGAGTAGGGGATCGGCTGCCACTTCCCTCCAAAACTCCTCCCGCAGCCTATCGAAACTACTGAACCTGCGTCCCCTCAACTTATCCGCAATCCTCGAAGGAATCGGCGCGCCTTCTGGTGTGACTGCGGCTTCAAGGAAGCGATCCGACGTCACCTGCCCGTAACCGCTGGCCACCCCGGCGATCTGCCGAGGGTCGCGGAACATCACGTAGATCGGCGACAGCCCCGAGTCGGCGGGGAAGACAATGACGTAGTCGTCTATATGTGGGTCCGGCAGTGCAGGGAAGACGTTGATGTCCGGCTGGCGCTTCGAACTGATCGTGCCCGGGTAGTGCTTTTGCAGGTCTTCGACGATCGGCAGTGCGGGAGTGGTGCTGCCGGTCACCGGGTCTCGGGTGCCCAGGCTGCTCGGTGGCGTGGCCGGATGCCAGAGCAGCGTCGCACCGCCCGGGCCATCGGCGGTGAAGCGGTAACTATCCAGGGCAGGGTCCCAAGTGGCTTGGCGTACGCGGACATCGCGCAGAAGGCTGCTGCCATCGGTGCTGGCCAGGTATATCTCGGTCTGTTCACCCACTGGAATGGCGTTCATCCGCAGCGCCAGCTCAAGCGTCTGCCCGGCCCTGCGGTTGGCTTCAGCGGTCAGGTCCGCGCCGGGAGTCATGTAGGCCAGCGGCACACTGACGCCCATGCGCTCTCCATTGCCGAGGCGGGCCGAGTAGAGCATCAGGGACGCATACCGAACGGCGCCGGTCGCGGCGTCGGCCAGCAAGCGTGTTGCGGCTGACTGCAGTGCCTTTCCCAGCAGTTCCCAGAACGCCTCGAAGTACGCGAAGGCGCCGCTTGAGCTCGCCAGAACCACTGCGTGGCGAGTGCTGGCGACCCAGGCGTGGAAGGTGACGGGGGTGTTGCTCGGCGTCTGTCCGCTGAGCATGGAGAGGTGTGTCTGCTCATCGAATGCGGCGTGGATCGCGTCGTGGGCCCTCAGGTGCAGAGGGTTGTCGGCAGCCCGCCCCCATTGCGCATCGATGCCATAGCCTGTGCGCTCGCGCTCGACTCTGTCGCGCAATTGCTGCAGCTCCGGATTACGCTGGGCGTGTGGCTTGCGCTTCTGCTCGGTAATCACTGTTTGGAGCTGACTGGCGTCGAACTCGAGTGAAAGGTTGTCCTTTCGAGCGGTCGCAGAATGTTTATGGAGTGAATTCTGTGCGCGGATCAGCTCGCAGGTTTCCCGTTCCAGCTCGCGAGCATGCTCGGCTGCGGCCTGCGCTGCGATGTCGTCATGCTGGTGGCGCTGGAATGTGTTCAATGCGCCCTCGAGCGAGGCGCGCGCGAGCGCATGCTCGAGCTTGCTGACGGAGAACCGAGCGAGTTTCGTTTCCAGCCGATGGACCAGTTGAACCACACGATCACGTTGCGCCGCCTTGTACCTCGTATCGGTCAGCGCCCATTGCAGGCGCGCCTGGCGGCGGCGAAGTTCATTGAGCTGACGCTCCAGGCGCTTGGCCTCGAAGGCCGCGCGGTAGGCTGTCAGCCAGGCTTGACGAGGCGCGTCGGGGGCGTTCGGCTGCCGGACGACAGCAAGGAAATCCTTGAGTGGGCGATGCTCCGGGTCTGTGCCAAAGAAGCTGTTGGCTTGCTGGCGAGCCTGTTGCAACTGAGTCTGGTAGGTCGCGGTGAGCTGCCCGAAGGCAACGATCTGGCGCTCCAGACGCGCGGTTTCGCTGAGGCTTGTCAGTGGGCCGGCGCTGGTCGCGATAGCCTGGTCGAGTTGTTCGTCCTGGGTAGCCTGCAGGCGCGCGTGGTCGGCGTGAACCTGTTGCTTGTCCGATTCGACCTGGCGGACCAGGTCAATCACCAGGTGGCCAGGGCGGAACGTCGATACCAGTTGCAGCGGATGGACCCGTTGATGTCCCCAGAAAATCGGTGGGGTTGAACGGAACTGTTCTTCGTAGCGGTCTCTGACGTTGGTAGGGGTCAGCTCGGTGTAGCCTTGGCGTGACATACAGTTCTCCTTGTTCTGTATGTCGCTACCCTATGGATCCTCTGGGGTGAGGCTGCGGTAGTGGGTTATTGGCCTGGCCCACTGCTCCACGGGCAATAGCAGCCGACCGCCAGGGTATTCGAGGCCTGCACCCGCCGCCCTTGTGCCAGCGCCTTGAGGATCGGCTCGATGAAACTGTTGCTCGAGTTGCACACCGCGCCTTCGCTGTAGGGGCCGAAGTAGGCGAGGTTGCCGTCGTGGTCCCAGATCGCCACGGCGGGGCTGGCGGGCAGGTGTTCGCTGCCGGGCAGGCTGGCCAGGGGCTTCAGTGTTCCCAGATTGGCCGGCAGTTGGCCGTGGCTGCCAGGCTTTTGCACGACATGGAAACTGACCCCGAGCGGCGCGAAGTGCTCGACCAGCTCGCCCAGGTGCTGCTGGTTGCCGACATTGCACGGGCAGGCCGGGTCCCAGAAGTGCACCACGCGGATCGGGCCCGGGCCGGCCAGCTCGGCTGGGAGGCGCAGTTGGCTGCCGTCGAAGAAGGTGGCCTGGTTGTCGAACGGACGCAGGTAGCGGGACTGGAAATTGTCGTAGGCCCACCAGAGGGCGGTGGCGCAGAGTAGCAGTGCAAGGAGTGAGAGAAGTCGCATCGCCATGGGGGCCTTGCGCGATGCTCGTGGGAGCGAGCTCGCATTGTTCGTCGGAGGAGGGGCCAAGCTTGCCATGACGCGGCCCAGAGCTGAATATCGCAGATCAATACTTGCTTCGCTCTGGATGTACCGATGCCCGCCAGTTTCCACCCCGACCTGCTGCGCGCCAGCCTGCCGCCCCTTGCCGATCGCCACCTGCTGTCCACCCAGGGCCAGGCCTACCAGGGCTTCTACGGCCTGGGCCTGTCCGCACACAGTTGGCTGGGCGGCTTCCAGGTGGCAGGCTTCGACCTGGTCGGCCAGGTCTGGCTGCCCGAACGGCCACAGGCGACGTTGTTCCTGTTGCATGGCTACTACGATCACATGGGGCTATACCGCCATGTGATCGAATGGGCCCTGGGGCGCGGCTACGCCGTGATCGGCTGCGATCTGCCAGGTCATGGTCTGTCCAGTGGCGAACGGGCCAGCATCGATGATTTCAGCATCTACCAGCAGGTGCTCGAGGCGTTGTTCGAACAGGCCCGCCTGCTCGACCTGCCACGGCCCTGGCATCTCTGTGGCCAAAGCACCGGTGGGGCGATCGTGGTCGACCATCTGTTGCACCAGGGCGAAAGCAGCCCTGTCGACGGCGAGGCAATCCTGTTGGCCCCCCTGGTGCGCCCGCGCGCTTGGCGCTGGTCGAAGCTGAGCTATTGCGTGCTGCGCCACTTCGTCAATGGCATCGAGCGGCGCTTCAGCGAAAACACCAACGACCCGGGCTTCCTGCCTTTTCTCGAAGCTGACCCGCTACAGCCACGGCGCCTGCCGACCGCCTGGGTTGGTGCGCTGATGAAGTGGGTCCGGCGCATCGAAGCCGCTCCCCGGAGTACGCGGCGGCCGCTGATCGTGCAGGGCGAGGCGGACGGTACGGTAGATTGGCCGTACAACCTCAAGGTGCTCAAGGCCAAGTTCGCAGAGCCGCAGATCCTCATGCTGCCTGAGGCGCGGCACCACCTGGCCAACGAGCTGCCTGGCATCCGCCAGCGCTACTTCGAGTTCATCGGCCAGCGCCTGGACTGACTTACTTCAGGTTGGCGGCGTTCTGGCCCACGGCCAGGGCGGCGCGAATCGCGGCCACCGCGGCCTTGTAGTAGGCCTGGCCGTCCGTCGATTCGGCGAAGGTGGCGAACTGCTCGAGCTCAGCGTCGGACAGGTCGCGATAGACGTACAACAACGTGTTGTTCAGGTCCTCGCCCACTTGGTTCATCAAACGCTGGCGCTGGCCATCGAGCAGGTTCTGGGCTTGGCCGCCGCCGAACAGGCCGGGCAGCATCGAGCTCAGGCTGTCGGCCGCCACGCCGGCGATCGCCAGGCTGACCTCGGCGCCGGCCTCGCGGGCGGGCAAGGCCTGGGCCAGGTGGCCGACGATCAGCACGCGGTTGTCGCTGGCCTGGATCTTCGGCAGGCCCTTGGCGTGCTTGGCCAGTTGGTCCTTGCGTGTGGCAAGTAGCTCGGCGGCCACGACCTTGCGCCCCAGCGGCGACTGGAAGAAGGCCAGGGCCGGCGAGGGGTTGGGCAGGTTGGCGCGCAGTTGCGCCTGGGCCCTTTGGTCCATGGCCTGGGCCTGGAACCGTTGGTTGCTGTTGTTGACCAGCGCCTGGTAGACCGCAGGCGGCAAGCTGTTGCGGTAGCGCTGCTGGGCGGCGCTCACGGCATCGTTGAAGTGGGCGCGCTGGTCGGGCCAGCCAGCGACCTTGTACAGCTGATCGAGGGTGTCTGCCCAGACAGGCATGGTGCAGATCATCAGCAGAAGCAGGGAAAACAGACGGCGCATTCAGGACTCCTGTCGGCAGGCCGCTATTGTCCTTGGCGTTGCGGGGCTTTGTCGAGTCGCCAGCGGCGCTTCCTGACCAAGTGGCGCTGTGCGAGCGATGGCCGAATGGCTATGATGCGCCATGCACATTCCTTCCGAACATCCGCTGCTGTCGACCATTGTCGATGACCTGGCCACCCGTGGCTGGTCGCAGCAATCTCTTTTCCTGCCCGACGAACTGTCGCGCGCGCTGGCGGCCGAATGCCGTCGTCGCTATGCCGAGGGTGAGCTGAACCCCGCCGGCATAGGGCGTGGCGCCGCGCAGGAGATCCGCGAGGCGATCCGTGGCGACCAGATCCAGTGGATCGACCCCGGTGAATCGGAGGTCTGCGACCGCTACCTGGGGGCGATGGACAGCCTGCGCCAGGCCATCAACCAAGGGTTGTTCCTGGGGCTCGAGGACTTCGAGTGCCACTTTGCCCTGTATCCGCCGGGCGCCTTCTACAAGCGTCATCTCGACCGCTTCCGCGACGATGACCGGCGCATGGTGTCGGCCGTGCTGTACCTCAACGAGGGCTGGCAGCCGCAGGACGGTGGACAATTGCGCATGTTCCTGAAGGGCGATGTCGAGCACGACGTGGCGCCATTGGCTGGCAGCCTGGTGGTGTTCCTGTCGGGTGAGGTCCCGCACGAGGTACTCCCGGCAGGGCGTGAACGCCTGTCGTTGACCGGTTGGTTCCGGCGCCGTGGCAATGAGCCGTTCTGAGCTGCCGAAGGTACTGGTCAGCGCCTGCCTGCTGGGTCAGCCGGTGCGCTACGACGGACGTGCCAGTGGCCATCCCGATGTATTGCAGCGTTGGCAGGCCGAAGGCAGGGTGGTGCCACTGTGCCCGGAAGTTGCCGGTGGCTTGCCGACACCACGACCGCCTGCGGAGATACCCGGTGGGCAGGGCGGGGCGGTGCTGGATGGGCAGGCACAGGTGCTGACGGTGACCGGCGACGATGTCAGCGACGCCTTTCTCGCCGGGGCCCGCCTGGCGCTGGAACTGGTGCGTCGGCATGGCATCCGTGTGGCGGTGCTCAAGTCGGGCAGCCCCTCGTGTGGCAATCTGCAGACCTACGACGGCAGTTTCAGCGGTGTGAAGGTGGCGGGTGAGGGCGTGACCACGGCCTTGTTGCGGCGCGAAGGGGTGCAGGTGTTCAGCGAGCTGGAGCTGGAAGACGCGCAGCGAGCGTTGAGCCAGATCTGATCGCGGGGCAAGCCCGCTGCCAAGCGATGCTGAGCATGACGGCAGCGTTGCGTGGGAGCGGGCTTCCCCCGCGATGCGGTGTTACTGTCCGGCGCTCGCCTGCTTGGTGCCCTTGAGCCATTTGCTTTCCAGGTCTGCCAGGCGGCCGTCGTCCTTGATTCGTTGCAGGGCATTGTTCACAGCCGTCTCGAAGGCTGGATTGTCCTTCAGGTACGGAATCACCAGTTTCTGGCTGGCCAGGGTCCGAATGGTGTCGAGTTGGTCGCTCGGTTCGACGTCTTGCTTGTTGAAGGCCATGTCGAACTTACCGCTCTCCACCCCGGGCAGCACCTCTTCGGCCGCAGTCTCGACGAACTCGGCCCGCACATCCAGCTCCTTGGCCAGGGCTTGGCCCAACTCGATCTCGAAACCGGTCAGGTGTTCGTCTTCCTTGAACGCATAAGGTGGTGAATCGCTCAGCACGGCAATGCGCAGTTCGCCACGGTCGTTGATTTCGTCGATCAGTTCGGCCTGGGCCAGTGGGCTGAACAATACCGCCAACAGAATGCCAATGGTCAAACGCATGAGTGCCCCTTTCTTGTTCGGCAGGTGAATGTCATTCGCCGAGGCTTTCTTTTCTGCCACGGTCGAACGCAGCCTATGACCGTGTAGCCGCGTTAATGTTTACGCCGGTCTGAAATATTTCTGCCCGTGTTTTTGAACCTCTGCCTGGTTGGTTGGACTATGGTGAAGTACCGCTGTGCTTCGTTTAAGTGATAGCGGTCAATTGAAGTGAATCACAGGAGAAGTGAATGAAAAGCCTATTTTCGCGTGCTGCCGTCGCCGGTCTGCTGATGGGGGCGTCGGTGTTCGCCAGTGCCGCGGATGCGCTGAAGAGCCAGCAGCCACCGGAGGGCGCCAAGGTCTTCATCGTTTCCCCCGCCGACGGGGCCACGGTCGACAAGACCTTCACCGTCAAGTTCGGTATCGAAGGCATGGGCCTCAAGCCTGCGGGTGACCAGACCCCGCACACCGGGCATCACCACCTGCTGGTGGATGTGGACAAGGCTCCTCTGGCCGACCAGCCGCTGCCCACCAGCCTGATGCCTGAGAACAACGCACCGCTGCCGGCAGGTCCCCAGGTGCTGCACTTCGGCAAGGCGCAGACCGAGGCGACCATCACCCTGACACCGGGCAAGCACACCCTGCAGCTGGTGCTGGGCGACAAGTACCACGTGCCGTTCAAACCGAGCGTCGAGTCGCAGAAGATCACTGTCAACGTCAAATGATGCTGAACCTGTAGGTGCGGCTTCAATCGTGAACTAGACACCGCGGTGCTTGGCACCCGCTTTCGCGGGTGATCGCGGCTGAAGCCGCTCCTACAAGATCGCGACAACGAAAAAGGGAGGCCACCAGGGCCTCCCTTCTTCATGCAGCCGGCAAACTTAGAACAGTACGCGCGAGCGAATAGTGCCCTTCACATGCTGCAGTTTTTCCTGGGCCAGATCGGAGTACTCGGCATCGACGTCGATGACCACGTAACCCACTTTCTCGTCGGTCTGCAGGAACTGACCGGAGATGTTGATACCGTTCTCGGCGAACACTTTGTTGATCTCGCTGAGTACGCCCGGGATGTTTTCGTGGATGTGCAGCAGGCGGTGCTTGCCTGGGTGGGCCGGCAGCGCGACTTCCGGGAAGTTGACCGACGACACCGAGGTACCGTTGTCGCTGTACTTGACCAGCTTCTCGGCCACTTCCAGGCCGATGTTGGCCTGGGCTTCGGCGGTGGAACCACCGATGTGCGGGGTCAGGATCACATTGTCCAGGCCTCGCAGCGGGCTTTCGAACTCTTCGTCGTTGGAGCGTGGCTCGACCGGGAACACGTCGATGGCGGCGCCGATCAGGTGCTTGTCCTTGATCGCGGCGGCCAGGTGGTCCAGCTCGACCACGGTGCCACGGGCGGCGTTGATCAGGATCGCGCCCTTCTTCATCGCTCGGATTTCCTTCTCGCCGATCATCCACTGGGTGGATGGCAGCTCGGGCACGTGCAGCGAGACGATGTCGGCCAGGCCCAGCAGCTCGTTCAGGCTGGTGACCTGGGTGGCGTTGCCCAGCGGCAGCTTGGTCAGTGGGTCGTAGAAGTAGACCTGCATGCCCAGGCCTTCGGCCAGCACCGACAGCTGGGTACCGATCGAGCCGTAGCCGACGATGCCCAGTTTCTTGCCGCGGATCTCGAAGGAGTTGGCCGCGCTCTTGATCCAGCCACCGCGGTGGCAGGAGGCGTTCTTCTCGGGGATGCCGCGCAGCAACAGGATGGCTTCGGCCAGCACCAGTTCGGCCACCGAACGGGTGTTGGAGTACGGCGCGTTGAACACCGCGATGCCCCGGTTGCGGGCCGCGCTCAGGTCGACCTGGTTGGTGCCGATGCAGAAACAGCCGACCGCGACCAGTTTCTTCGCACAGTCGAAGACCTCTTCGGTCAGCTGGGTGCGCGAGCGGATGCCGATGAAGTGGGCATCGGCGATCTTTTCCTTCAGCTCTGCATCCGGCAGCGAGCCGGTGAGGTACTCGATGTTGCTGTACCCGGCAGCCTTGAGGATATCCACCGCATTCTGGTGGACGCCTTCAAGAAGAAGGAACCTGATCTTGCTCTTGTCGAGAGAAGTCTTGCTCATCTGCGTAAACCTGTATCCCGGAGAAAAATGGCGAGGGGGGTGAAGCGGCGCGGCGTCGGCCTTAGCACGAACAGCGGGAGGGCTATGCTAGCATACGCGACACAATCTGAGCCCATCCCGACAGGTGAAGCGTGCTCAGGGTGACTATGAATAAGTCGAGAGTTCCAGCGATGACCCAGTCCGTGGTAATTGATGAACTGATGACCCTGGTCGACCCTGGCAAGGTCCTTACCGACCCAGCCTCGCTCGACGCCTATGGCAAGGACTGGACCAAGCACTACCCGCCTGCGCCAAGCGCGATCGTCTTCCCCAAAACCATCGATCAAGTCCAGGCCATCGTGCGCTGGGCCAACCGGCACAAGGTCGCCTTGGTGCCATCGGGCGGGCGTACAGGATTGTCGGGCGCTGCCGTGGCCGCCCATGGCGAGGTGGTGGTCGCCTTCGACTACATGAACCAGATCCTGGCCTTCAATGAGTTCGATCGAACCGTCGTGTGCCAGCCGGGCGTGGTGACCCGCCAGCTTCAGCAGTTCGCCGAGGACCAGGGGCTTTACTATCCGGTGGACTTCGCCTCCTCCGGCTCCAGCCAGATCGGCGGCAATATCGGCACCAATGCCGGCGGAATCAAGGTGATCCGCTACGGCATGACCCGCAACTGGGTGGCTGGGCTGAAGGTGGTCACCGGCAAGGGCGAGCTGCTCAAGCTGAACAAGGACCTGATCAAGAACGCCACCGGCTACGACCTGCGCCAACTGTTCATCGGCGCCGAAGGCACCCTGGGGTTCGTGGTGGAGGCGACCATGCGCCTCGACCGTGCGCCGCGCAACCTTACGGCGATGGTGCTGGGCACGCCTGACTTCGACGCGATCATGCCAGTGCTGCACGCCTTCCAGGGCAAGCTCGACCTCACCGCATTCGAGTTCTTTTCCGACAAGGGCCTGGCCAAGATCCTCGCCAGGGGCGATGTGCCCGCGCCATTTGAAACCGACTGCCCGTTCTATGCCCTGCTGGAGTTCGAAGCCAGCACCGAGGAGGTGGCCAACGAGGCGCTCGCCACCTTCGAGCACTGCGTAGAGCAGGGCTGGGTGCTGGACGGGGTGATGAGCCAGAGCGACACCCAGCTGAAGAACCTTTGGAAGCTGCGCGAGTACCTGTCCGAGACCATCTCCCACTGGACGCCGTACAAGAACGACATCTCTGTCACCGTCTCGAAAGTGCCGGCGTTCCTGCGCGACATCGATGCCATCGTCGGCGAGCACTATCCGGACTACGAGGTGGTCTGGTACGGCCATATCGGCGACGGCAACCTGCACCTGAACATCCTCAAGCCCGACCACATGAGCAAGGACGACTTCTTCGCCTCCTGCGCCAAGGTCAACAAGTGGGTGTTCGAGATCGTCGAGCGTTACAACGGCTCGATCTCCGCCGAGCACGGCGTGGGCATGACCAAACGCGATTACCTGGGCTACAGCCGCTCAGCGGAAGAAATCGCCTGCATGAAGGCGATCAAGGCGGTGTTCGACCCGAACGGCATCATGAATCCGGGTAAGATCTTCGCTCCCGAATAAAAAGCAGTGTTCACAGGAGTCGGCCATGAGTTACCAGCACCAGTACGTAGACGGCACGCGCATCCACTTCCCGCTGGGCAAGGTGGTGTGCATCGGCCGCAACTACGCCGAGCATGCCAAGGAACTGGACAACCCCATCCCCAGCGAGCCGCTGCTGTTTATCAAGCCCGGCAGTTGCGTGGTGCCCCTGGAAGGTGGCTTCAAGATTCCGACCGAGCGTGGCTCGGTGCACTACGAGGCGGAAATCGCGGTGTTGCTGGGCAAGCCGTTGTCGACCAAGCCGACCGAGGAAGAGGTGCTCGACGCCATTTCCGGCTATGCCCCGGCTTTGGACCTCACCCTGCGTGACCTGCAGAGCAAGCTGAAGGAAAAGGGCCTGCCGTGGGAGCTGTGCAAAAGCTTCGATGGTGCTTGCGTGCTGCCGCCGTTCGTCTCGGCAGGCGCCTTCGAGGACGTGAAGGACATCGGTATACGCCTGACCATCAACGGCGAGGTGCGCCAGGACGGCAACAGCGCGATGATGCTCAACCCCATCGTGCCGATGATCCAGCATATGGCCGCGTGCTTCTCGTTGCAGGCGGGTGATGTGATCCTCACCGGCACTCCGGCGGGCGTGGGGCCGTTCAAGGTTGGCGACGAGCTGGTGCTGGAGCTTCCAGGCGTCAGCCGGTTCGAGAGCCGGGTGCTCTGACCCGAAGGTTCGCGCCTTTCCTGCAAAAAGTGCAGAGACGTTTACCGTTTTTTCACACCCTTTGCGGATAATGCGCGAACCTACGCCTACCCCCAGGACCCTTGCATGCCCTCTCCCTCCCGCGCTTCCGTGTCTCCCAAGCGGCCCTTTTACCGGCGCTGGCCGTTCGGCCTGGCAGCAGCTGCGGTTATTGGCTATGGCGTCATTTCGGCCATGCACTGGGACGACCGCGGCCTGCTGTGGATAAAGGAAGGTTTCGAAAGCCAGGCTGAACGCCAGGAAAGCATCTGGCTGCCCAGCTACGTGGTCGACATCGATGCCAAGCCGTTGCCCGGCATGGAGCGTGACGAGGCGTCGGACCTGGCGTTCAACCCGCACACCCGGTCGTTGTTCGCAGTCATGGGCAAGCACCCGTTCCTGGTCGAGCTCACCCTCGATGGCGATGTGTTGCGCAAGATCCCCCTGGTGGGTTGGTCCAATCCGGAAGGGGTGGCGGTGCTTGAGGATGGCCAGATCGCCATCGTCGATGAGCGCAACCATGACCTGACGCTGGTCAAGGTGGATGCCGGCACCACGTCGCTGAACCGCGCCGACTACCAGCCCTACGACCTGGGCGACGCTGATGAAGGCAACAAGGGCTTCGAGGCCATTGCCTGGGACCTGATGCGCCAGCGCCTGGTCATCGGCGCCGAGCGGCCGCCCAGGATGTTCATCTGGAACACCGATGGGCGCAGCCCGCTCAAGGGCGAGAAGCAGCCGCTGGCCAGCGACGAACTGGATCTGCGCAACTTGTCCGCGCTGGGTATCGACCCGCGTACAGGGCATCTGCTGGCATTGTCGGCAGACTCCAACATGCTGCTCGAGCTTGACGAAAAAGGTGAGCAGGTCAGCTTCATGACCCTGCTGGGCGGCTTCAATGGCCTGGCTGACACCATTCCCCGGGCCGAGGGAGTGGCAATGGACGACCAGGGCAACCTGTACATGGTCAGCGAGCCGAATCTGTTCTATCGCTTCAAAAAGAACTGACCGATCAGCCATTTCTGATGATGGCATTAAGCTTTGCTTCAGTTGATAGTGGTTAGCTACGCGCTCCTATTGCCGAGTCCGCCCGCATGCGCCGCCACGTTCGCCTGATCTTCGTCTTCTTCGTGTTTGTCTGCCTGCTCGTGCTGGGGGCTGCCGGGCATGAGTTCCGCTTGTTCGAGCGGGGCTGGTTCAACCTCAAGACCTGGTGGCAGCCGGCCGAGCAGAGCATCGGCCTGGACCGTTACCAGGTGGTGCTCGAGGCCAGGCCTATCGAGGGCCTGGACGACGACATCTCGGCGTTGACCTACGATCCCGACCGCAAGAGCCTGTTCACCGTCACCAATGCCCGGTCGGAGCTGATCGAGTTGTCACTGGATGGCCGTATCCTGCGCCGTGTCCCGCTGACCGGCTTCGGCGACCCCGAGGCGGTGGAGTACATCGGGCCCAACAGCTACGTGATCACCGATGAGCGCCAGCAGCGGCTGATTCGTGTGCGCCTGGACGATGACACCCTGTTCCTCGACGCCAGCGATGCCGAGCAGCTGTCCCTGGGCATCGGCCTGAACGGCAACAAGGGGTTCGAGGGGCTGGCCTACGACTCGGCAGGCAAGCGCCTGTTCGTGGCCAAGGAGCGGGACCCGATGATGATCTACGAGGTGCACGGCTTTCCCCACGACAATCCCGACAAACCCTACGCTGTGCATGTGGTGCAGGATCGCAAGCGCGACCGGCGGTTGTTCGTGAGGGATCTGTCGAGCCTGCAGTTCGACGAACGCAGCGGGCACCTGCTGGCGCTGTCCGACGAGTCGCGGCTGGTGCTGGAGCTTGATGTGAAGGGGCGGCCGCTGAGTACCCTGTCATTGCGTAAGGGGTTCCAGGGGTTGAAGCAGACCGTGCCACAAGCTGAGGGGATTGCGATGGACGACGCCGGGACCATCTACCTGGTCAGTGAGCCGAACCTGTTTTATGTGTTCAAGCAGCCTTGATGGGATGAGGATGGCACCGGCTTCGCCGGTGTTCGCTGGCAAGCCAGCTCCCACAAGGTAGCGCGGACCCTGTGGGAGCTGGCTTGCCAGCGATTCGAGGGCGCAGCCCTCGCTGGCGATTACTCGGCCTTCAGGCTCTTCACGCCTTCAGCGGTCCCCAACAACAGCACATCCGCCGGCCGCGCCGCGAACAGACCATTGGTAACCACGCCGACGATCGCGTTGATCTGGCTTTCCAGCTCCACCGGGTTGGTGATCTGCAGGTTGTGCACGTCGAGGATGACGTTGCCGTTGTCGGTTACCACGCCTTCGCGATAGACCGGGTCGCCGCCCAGCTTGACCAGCTGGCGCGCCACGTGGCTGCGAGCCATCGGAATGACCTCGACCGGCAGTGGGAAGGCACCCAGCACCGGCACCAGCTTGCTGGCGTCGGCGATGCAGATGAAGGTCTTGGCCACTGCCGCGACGATCTTTTCGCGGGTCAGGGCCGCGCCGCCGCCCTTGATCAGGTTGAGGTGGGCATCGCTCTCGTCGGCGCCGTCCACGTAGAACTCCAGCTCGCTGACGCTGTTCAGCTCGTACACCGGGATGCCATGGCCCTTCAGGCGCTGTGCGGTGGCTTCGGAGCTGGCGACGGCGCCGTCGAAGGCGGTCTTGTGCTGGGCCAGGGCGTCGATGAAGAAGTTGGCGGTCGAGCCTGTGCCAACGCCGACGACGCTTTTCTCATCCAGTTTCGGCAGGATGAGGTCGACGGCGGCCTGGGCGACGGCCTGTTTGAGTTGGTCCTGGGTCATGCGGGCTCCGGGAGGGGCAGGGCGGATATCGAAAGTTGCCTAGTATAACGGCTCCCGCGGCTTTGCTGTGGTCGCCCGACGTGGCGCTGCGGTAGACTCCCAGCCCTTGTCCCGCGGCCCAGTGATGCTTTCCGATGCTCGAACAGTACGTCAAGAAGATCCTCACCTCGCGCGTCTACGACGTTGCTGTCGAAACCCCGCTGCACACTGCAGGGCAACTGAGCAAGCGCCTGGGCAACACGGTGCTGCTCAAGCGCGAGGACCTGCAGCCGGTGTTCTCGTTCAAGATCCGCGGGGCCTACAACAAGCTGGCGCAACTGAGCGCCGAGGAACTGGCCCGTGGCGTGGTCACCGCCTCGGCCGGCAACCATGCCCAGGGCCTGGCATTGGCGGCGCGGGAGCTGGGTATCAAGGCGACCATCGTCATGCCCAAGACCACCCCGGAGATCAAGATCGAAGGCGTGCGCTCGCGTGGTGGCAAGGTGTTGTTGCATGGCGACAGCTTCCCCGAGGCGCTGGCCTACTCGCTGAAGCTGGTGGAGGAGAAAGGTTTCGTCTACATCCACCCCTACGACGACCCACACACTATTGCCGGGCAAGGCACGGTGGCCATGGAGATCCTGCGCCAGCACCCGGGCCAGTTGGACGCGATCTTCGTGCCGGTCGGCGGCGGCGGTCTGATCGCCGGTATCGCCGCCTACGTGAAATACCTGCGCCCGGAAATCAAGGTCATCGGCGTCGAACCGGACGATTCCAATTGCCTGCAGGCCGCCATGGCCGCCGGTGAGCGCGTGGTGCTGCCACAGGTCGGGCTGTTCGCCGACGGCGTGGCGGTGGCGCAGATCGGCCAGCACACCTTCGATATCTGCCGCCACCACGTGGACGAGGTCATTACCGTCAGCACCGACGAGATCTGTGCGGCGATTAAGGATATCTACGACGATACCCGCTCGATCACCGAACCTGCCGGTGCCCTCGGAGTTGCCGGGATCAAGAAGTACGTCGAGCTCAAGGGTGTGGCCGGGCAGACCCTGGTGGCCATCGACTCGGGCGCCAACGTCAACTTCGACCGCCTGCGGCATGTGGCCGAGCGCGCCGAGCTGGGCGAGAAGCGCGAGGCGATCATCGCCGTGACAATTCCTGAGCGCCCAGGCAGCTTCAAGGCCTTCTGCGAGGCCATCGGCAAGCGCCAGATCACTGAATTCAACTACCGCAAGCACACCTCGGACGAGGCGCACATCTTCGTCGGCGTGCAGACTCACCCGGAAACCGACCCGCGTGCGGCATTGGTACAGCAGTTGACGGAGCAAGGTTTCCCAGTCACCGACCTGACCGACAACGAACTGGCCAAGCTGCATATCCGCCACATGGTGGGTGGCCACTCGGCCGGCGCCAGCGACGAAATGGTGCTGCGCTTCGAGTTTCCGGAGCGGCCCGGTGCCCTGTTCAATTTCCTCAACAAGCTGGGCGGGCGATGGAACATCTCGATGTTCCACTACCGCAACCACGGCGCCGCCGACGGGCGCGTGGTCGCGGGCCTGCAGGTGCCGGAGGATGAGCGTCACCTGGTGCCGGCAGCCCTGGCCAAGATCGGCTATCCATACTGGGACGAGACCGAGAACCCGGCTTACCGGCTATTCTTGGGCTGAACACGCTTCACCTCGCGGGAGCGGGCCTGCCCCGCGATGAGGCCGAAAGCGAAAAAGCCTGCTGAAGGATGATTTTCACATGGAACACCTGACCACCCTCAAGACCCTGCACATCCTCGCCACGGCCCTGTTGCTGCTTGGCGCCCTGGGCCTGGCGGGCTGGACCTGGCATGCCCGGCGCAAGGGCGACGCCGAGGCCTATGGCAAGTTGTTGCGTCGCCCGCTGGTGTTCGTCTGGCTGCTGATGGGGCTGTGCCTGCTGAGCATGCCGTTCACCGGCTGGTGGCTGGTGCATCTGGTCGGCTGGCCGCTGGGGCAGACCTGGGTGCTGGCCTCCAGCGTCATCTATACCCTTGGCGCGTTTGCCGTGTGGTGGCTGGTGGCGCGCCTCAACCGGCTGCGCAAGGCCGAAGCCGTCGGCTTGAAGTTCACCTTGGCGCTGGCGGTGTTCAGCGGTGTGTGCTTCCTGTCCATCGCCGGCCTGATGGGCGCCAAGCCAGTCTGAGGACCCTCGCCAGCCCGCTTCCATTGGTAAACCTTGGGAGCGAGCTGGTCCCGCGAGGGGCTGACGCAGCCGCGTCACCTTGCCTTCATGCAAAACCGGTATACCAGTGCCACGCCCGGTGTGGCGACGCTCGCTCGATACGCAGTCTTCACCTCGCCGCAGATAAGCGTGGCGGGCGCGTTGCTGCGCGCTCAGGCTTTGTGGAACAATGCGGCGACATGCGTTTGCGAGGTTGCTGCCGTGATCGACCCGGATGGTTTTCGCCCCAATGTCGGGATCATTCTCACGAATGATGCCGGGCAGGTGCTATGGGCTCGGCGGATCAACCAGGATGCCTGGCAGTTTCCCCAGGGTGGCATCAACCCTGATGAAACGCCGGAAGATGCCTTGTACCGCGAGCTGAACGAAGAAGTGGGCCTGGAACGCCAGGATGTGGAAATTCTTGCCTGCACCCGTGGCTGGTTGCGTTATCGTTTACCCCAGCGCCTGGTACGTACCCACAGCCAGCCGCTGTGCATCGGCCAGAAACAGAAGTGGTTCCTGCTGCGCCTGGTGAGCAATGAGCAACGGGTGCGCATGGACCTGACCGGCAAGCCGGAATTCGATGGCTGGCGCTGGGTCAGCTACTGGTATCCGCTGGGCCAGGTGGTGACATTCAAGCGCGAGGTATACCGCCGCGCCCTGAAAGAGCTAGCCCCGCGCCTGCTGACGCGCGACTGACGACGGAGTCCGACCCCGAGCCATGCTCAATACGCTGCGCAAGATCGTCCAGGAAGTGAACTCCGCCAAAGATCTCAAGACGGCGTTGGGGATCATTGTCTTGCGCGTCAAGGAGGCGATGGGCAGCCAGGTCTGCTCTGTCTACCTGCTCGATCCGGACACCAACCGTTTCGTGCTGATGGCCACCGAGGGCTTGAACAAGCGCTCCATCGGCAAGGTCAGCATGGCCCCTAATGAAGGCCTGGTCGGCCTGGTCGGTACCCGCGAGGAGCCACTGAACCTCGAGAACGCCGCCGATCACCCCCGTTACCGCTACTTCGCCGAAACCGGCGAAGAGAAATTCGCCTCCTTCCTCGGCGCACCGATCATCCACCATCGTCGCGTGGTCGGCGTGCTGGTCATCCAGCAGAAGGAACGCCGCCAGTTCGACGAAGGCGAAGAGGCCTTCCTGGTCACCATGAGCGCGCAGCTCGCCGGGGTTATCGCCCACGCCGAGGCGACGGGTTCGATCCGTGGCCTGGGCCGTCAGGGCAAGGGCATCCAGGAAGCCCGTTTCGTCGGGGTGCCGGGTTCGCCGGGCGCGGCGGTCGGTCGATCGGTGGTGATGCTGCCGCCCGCCGACCTGGAGGTGGTGCCCGACCGCACTGTCGAGGACATCGACAACGAACTCAAGCTGTTCAACAACGCGCTCGAAGGCGTGCGCGAGGACATGCGCAAGCTGTCGGCCAAGCTCGCCACCCAGCTGCGCCCCGAAGAACGTGCGTTGTTCGACGTGTATCTGATGATGCTCGAGGACGCCGCCCTCGGTGGCGAGGTGGTCGAAGTCATCAAGACTGGCCAGTGGGCCCAGGGCGCCTTGCGCCAGGTGGTCGGCGAACACGTCAATCGCTTCGAGCTGATGGATGACGACTACCTGCGCGAGCGGGCATCGGACGTCAAGGACCTGGGTCGGCGCCTGCTGGCGTACCTGCAGGAGGCCCGTTCGCAGTCGCTGGTCTACCAGGACAACACCATTCTGGTCAGTGAAGAACTGACCCCCGCCATGCTCGGCGAGGTGCCGGAGGGCAAGCTGGTGGGCCTGGTTTCGGTACTCGGCTCGGGCAACTCCCACGTGGCGATCCTGGCCCGGGCCATGGGCATTCCCACGGTCATGGGGGTGGTCGACCTGCCTTACTCGAAGGCCGACGGCATCGAGATGATCGTCGACGGCTACAAGGGCGAAGTCTTCACCAACCCCGGCGAAGTGCTGCGCAAGCAGTACAGCGACGTGGTCGAGGAAGAGCGCCAGCTGGCCAAGGGGCTCGATGCCCTGCGCGAGCTGCCGTGCATCACCCCGGACGGCCACCGCATGCCGCTGTGGGTCAATACCGGCCTGCTCGCCGATGTGGCCCGCGCCCAGCAGCGCGGCGCCGAAGGTGTGGGCCTGTACCGTACCGAAGTGCCGTTCATGATCAACCAGCGCTTCCCCAGCGAAAAGGAGCAGCTGGCGATCTACCGTGAGCAGCTGCAGGCGTTTCATCCACTGCCGGTGACCATGCGCAGCCTCGACATCGGCGGCGACAAGTCGCTGTCGTATTTCCCGATCAAGGAAGAGAACCCGTTCCTCGGCTGGCGCGGCATCCGCGTCACCCTCGACCACCCGGAAATCTTCCTGGTGCAGACCCGCGCCATGCTCAAGGCCAGCGAAGGGTTGAACAACCTGCGCATCCTGCTGCCGATGATTTCCGGCATCCACGAGCTCGAAGAAGCCCAGCACCTGATCCACCGCGCCTGGGGCGAAGTGCGCGACGAAGGCACCGATGTGCCGATGCCGCCGGTCGGGGTGATGGTGGAGATCCCCGCCGCGGTGTACCAGACCCGCGAACTGGCGCGCCAGGTTGACTTCCTCTCGGTCGGCTCCAACGACCTCACGCAATACCTGCTGGCCGTCGACCGCAACAACCCGCGGGTCGCCGACCTCTACGACTACCTGCACCCGGCAGTGCTGCAAGCCCTGCAGACCGTGGTCAGCGTGGCCCATGAGGAAGGCAAGCCGGTCAGTATCTGCGGCGAGATGGCCGGTGACCCGGCCGCCGCAATCCTGCTCATGGCCATGGGCTTCGACAGTCTGTCGATGAACGCCACCAACCTGCCGAAGGTGAAGTGGATGCTGCGCCAGATCAACCTGAGCAAGGCCAGGGAGCTGCTGGCCGATGCCATGAGTCATGACAACCCGCAAGTTATCCACAGTTCGTTGCAGCTGGCGCTGAAGAATCTTGGGCTGGCGCGGATGATCGGGCCGAACAAGACCCTCTGATCGTCAGTTCCGACCTCATCGCGGCGCTTGCCCCGCGATGAGGTCAATTCAGATCTCCAGGCTAACCTCGCCCAGATGCCCCCCAAACGGCCCGAAACTGCGCTCGATCATGCGCCGACGGCCTTGGTCATCGACGATCAGCACCGTGCTCGCCCGCGTCCCGTAGTTCTGGCTGGCGATGAATACACTCGATAGCAGCCGCTCGGTGGCCAGCCCCACGCCGGTCTCGGGTAGTTCGCCGTCCGGCGCGGGCTGTGCATCACCCAGCAGCGTCAATAGTTGCTGTGGATCGGCGTTTTCGAGCAATTTCTCAAGCCCGCTGCGCGCTTTGATCAGCTTCGGCCATGGCGTATCCAAGCCGGCATTCGACAGCCCGTACACCCCCGATTCAAGCAGGCGTGGCGCCGGCTCACGGGCATGCAGGTAGCCCAAGCGCTTGTCATCGCCGACCAGCAGGTTGAACCCTGAATACTGGTCACTGCGGCTGGCTACCCGGTCCAGATAGGCCTCGACCCCCAGTTCGCCCTGCAGGTAGGCTGCCACCAGTTCACCGCGGGACCGCGGCCCCAAAGGCTGGCGTGGATCACGGATATTGGTCAGCGCCGCAAAGCGTCCGTTCGGCCCGACACCCAGCCAGGTGCCACCGGCTTCCAGGTCACGCCCGGCGTGCACCCCAGGCGCGTCCTCCCAATTGCCCAGGGCCTGGGTCGGCCGCGCATAGAACTCATCGCGGTTGGCCGCGACGATCAGTGGCCGGGCTGTCCCCGGCCGCCAGGCGAATACGATCAGGCACATAGGTTGTCCCCTGTGTTTTCGGCCACTCTACCCGCGCCGCCGGCCGCTATCCATCATCTGACACAGAGTTCACTAGAGCGCCGGGCATGGGTTCCGTTACCATGCCGGATTGTTTTCCACTGGGGCCACGAATGGAATTCGCTCTCTATCTGCTGTTGGGCGCCTGCGCCGGCGTGCTGGCCGGGCTGTTCGGCGTCGGTGGCGGCATCATCATCGTGCCGGTGCTGGTGTTCAGCTTCACCTTGCAGGGCTTCGACCCATCGGTGCTGACCCACCTGGCGGTCGGCACTTCGCTGGCGACCATCGTCTTCACCTCGATCAATGCCGTGCGCGAGCACCAGCGCAAGGGCGCGGTGCAATGGCCGATCTTCGCCTGGATGACCGTGGGTATCCTGCTCGGCGCGCTGGTCGGGGCCAAGACCGCCTCGCTGATCCAGGGCCCGATGCTGCAGAAGATCATCGGTGTGTTCGCCCTGGTGATCGCCGCGCAGATGGCCCTGGACCTCAAGCCCAAGGCCAGCCGCGGCATTCCCGGCAAGCCCGGATTGACCACCGCCGGTGGGGTGATCGGTTGGGCCTCGGCCATTTTCGGGATCGGCGGCGGCTCATTGACCGTACCGTTCCTCACCTGGCGCAGCCTACCCATGCAGCAGGCAGTGGCGACTTCGTCGGCCTGTGGCCTGCCGATCGCCCTGGCCAGTGCCCTGGGCTTCATGTGGCTGGGTTGGCATGAGGAGCATCTGCCGGCCCACAGCCTGGGCTACGTCTATCTTCCGGCGCTGGTCGGCATCGCTGCCACCAGCATGTTCTTCGCCCGCTACGGCGCGCGTCTGGCCCACAAGCTGTCGCCGCGCGTGCTCAAGCGTCTGTTCGCCGCGCTGCTGTTCTGCGTCGGACTCAGCTTCCTTATCTGAACCTAGAGGAAAGACAATGCTGCCTTACCCGCAGATCGACCCGGTGGCCGTGGCCCTCGGTCCACTGAAAATCCACTGGTACGGCCTGATGTACCTGATCGGCATCGGCGGCGCCTGGCTGCTGGCCTCGCGCCGATTGAACCGCTTCGACCCCACCTGGACCCGCGAGAAGCTCTCCGACCTGGTGTTCTGGCTGTCGATGGGCGTGATCGTCGGCGGGCGCCTGGGTTACGTGCTGTTCTACGACCTGCACCAGTACCTGGCCAACCCGACGCTGATCTTCGAGGTATGGAAGGGCGGCATGTCGTTCCATGGAGGTTTCATCGGTGTGATGCTGGCCGCGCTGTGGTTCGGCAAGCGCAACAACAAGTCATTCTTCGAGCTGATGGACTTCGTCGCGCCGCTGGTGCCGATCGGCCTTGGCGCCGGGCGTATCGGCAACTTCATCAACGCCGAACTGTGGGGCAAGGCCACCGACGTGCCGTGGGCAATGATCTTCCCGCCGTTCAGCGACCCGGCGCAATTGCCGCGTCACCCGTCGCAGCTGTACCAGTTCGCCCTCGAAGGTGTGGCATTATTCGTCATCCTTTGGCTGTACTCGCGCAAGCCGCGCCCGACCATGGCCGTTTCCGGCATGTTCGCGCTGTTCTATGGCATCTTCCGCTTCATCGTGGAGTTCGTGCGCGTACCCGACGCCCAGCTTGGCTACATCGCCTTCGGCTGGTTGACCATGGGTCAGTTGCTCTGCGTGCCGATGATTCTCGGCGGCATATTCCTGATCTGGTGGGCCTACAACCGCAAACCGACGGCCAAGGCCACCGTTTGATTTCCACGGCAGGGGCAATCCCCCTGCCGTTCTTGTTACAGGTAAGCCATGAAACAGTATCTAGATCTGGTCCGTGACGTCATCGACAACGGCACGCTGCAGGAAAACCGCACCGGTATCCGCACCATCAGCCTGCCCGGCGCCATGCTGCGCTTTGACCTGCAGAAGGGCTTCCCGGCTATCACCACGCGCAAGCTGGCGTTCAAGTCGGCGATCGGCGAGATGGTCGGCTTCCTGCGCGGCGTGAAGAACGCCGGCGAGTTCCGCGAGCTGGGCTGCAAGGTCTGGGACCAGAACGCCAACGAAAACGCCCAGTGGCTGGCCAACCCGTTCCGCCAGGGGCATGACGACCTCGGCGAAATCTACGGCGTGCAATGGCGCCAGTGGCCCGGCTACAAGCGCATACCGCTGAGCAACCCGGCCGCCATCGAGATGGCCGAGAAGGCCGGCTTCCGCCGTATCGCCCAGGACGAGGAGGACGGCCAGGCGTTCGTCATCCTCTACAAGGCCATCGACCAGGTGCGCCAGTGCCTGGACACCATCGCCAACGACCCGGGCAGCCGCCGCATCCTGTTCCACGGCTGGAACTGCGCCCAGCTCGACGAGATGGCCCTGCCACCGTGCCACTTGCTGTACCAGTTCCACCCGAATGTCGAAACCCGGGAAATTTCCCTGACCCTCTACATCCGCTCCAACGATCTGGGCCTGGGCACGCCGTTCAACCTCACCGAGGGCGCGGCGCTGTTGTCGCTGTTCGGCCGCCTGACCGGCTACACCCCGCGCTGGTTCACCTACTTCATCGGCGATGCCCATGTGTACGAGAACCACCTGGATATGCTGGGCGAGCAGATGAAGCGTGAACCGCTGGCGGCACCGAAGCTGGTGATCAGCGACCGCGTGCCGGCGTTCGCCGAGACCGGCAAGTACGAGCCGGAGTGGCTGGAGAAGATCGAGCCGAGCGACTTCTGGCTGGAAGGCTACGAGCACCATGCGCCGATGACGGCGCCGATGGCGGTCTAACTCAAGGAAGTCGGGGGGCTGCTTCGCAGCCCATCGCCGGGGGGG
>NZ_JBYSYW010000007.1:0-177953 GCF_058783825.1 Pseudomonas sp. FW305-96 | reverse complement strand
CGCCCCCGGCGATGGGCCGCAAAGCGGCCCCAAGTCTCTAATGCCCGTGGCTGCGCCCCACATGGGAATGCTCGATCTCCGGCACCGACACCGCCCCATTCGTCTCCAACTGCTGCAAGATCGCGCACTCCGCCCCCTGCGCATTGCACTGCTGCCGCAGTTCCACCAGTTGTGCCTGCAGTGCCACCAGCCCATCGATCCTCGCCTGCACATGCTCGATATGCTCGTCGATCAGCGCGTTGACGCTGCCGCATGAGCCGTCGGGGCTGTCGCGCAGATTCAACAGGCTGCGGATTTCGTCCAGGGTCATGTCCAGGGTGCGGCAGTTGCGGATGAAGGTCAGGCGCTCGACGTGGGCCTGGGTGTAGAGCCGGTAGTTACCGTCGCTGCGGGCAGGTTCCGGCAGCAGCTGTTCGCGCTCGTAGTAGCGGATGGTCTCCACGGCGCAGTCGGTGGCCTTGGCCAGTTCTCCGATCTTCATGGCAAATCTCCTGCAAAGGGCTTGACCCTATAGTGGCTACAGGGTGTTCACTTGGCAACAACCCACTCTGTGGATCTCTACAGAGGCCAGCGCTCAGTTAAGGATGATTCCATGAACCAGCCTGTCAGCCCCGACCACAAGCATGATCACGCCCATGACCTCGATCATGGCCACGCGCCCCACGCCCACGGCTGCTGCGCCAGCAAGGCCGCCCCGGCCCTGGTGCAGCTGACCGAAAAGGCCAGTGGCCAGGCGCAGCTCAGCCGCTTCCGCATCGAGGCCATGGACTGCCCCACGGAGCAGACCCTGATCCAGGACAAGCTGGGCAAGTTGGCCGGTATCGAGCAACTGGAATTCAACCTGATCAATCGTGTGCTCGGCGTGCGCCATACCCTCGAGGGCACCGCCGAGATCGAGCGGGCCATCGATAGCCTGGGCATGAAGGCCGAACCCTTGGCCGCCGAGGATGATGGCGCCGCCAGTGCGCCCCAGGCCAGCAAGACCCGCTGGTGGCCGCTGGCGTTGTCCGGTGTTGCGGCGATCGCCGCCGAAATCGTGCACTTCTCCGGCAAGGCACCGGAGTGGGTGGTCGCCGCGCTGGCCCTGGCGGCCATCCTCGGCTGCGGTCTCGGTACCTACAAGAAGGGCTGGATTGCCCTGAAAAACCGCAACCTCAATATCAATGCGCTGATGAGTATCGCCGTGACCGGCGCCGTGCTGATCGGCCAGTGGCCGGAAGCGGCCATGGTCATGGTGCTGTTCACCGTTGCCGAACTGATCGAAGCCCGTTCACTGGACCGCGCGCGCAATGCCATCGGCGGGCTGATGCAGCTGGCTCCGGACATGGCCACCGTGCAACAGGCCGATGGCCAGTGGCGCGAGGTCGAGGTGCGCGAGGTGGCAATCGGCGCACGGGTGCGGGTGCGCCCGGGCGAGCGTATCGGCCTGGACGGCGAGGTGGTCAGTGGCCAGTCCAGTGTCGACCAGGCGCCGATCACCGGGGAGAGCCTGCCGGTCGAGAAGGCGGTCGGCGACAAGCTGTTCGCCGGCACCATCAACCAGGCTGGCGCGATGGAATACTGCGTCACGGCCGCCGCCGGTCAATCGACCCTGGCCCGCATCATCAAGGCCGTCGAAGAAGCCCAGGGCGCCCGTGCGCCGACCCAGCGCTTCGTCGACCAGTTCTCGCGCATCTACACACCCGTGGTGTTCGCGGTAGCGCTCGCCGTGGCGCTCATCCCGCCGCTGTTCATGGCCGGTGCCTGGTTCGACTGGATCTACCGTGCCCTGGTGCTGCTGGTGGTGGCCTGCCCGTGCGCGCTGGTGATCTCCACCCCGGTGACCATCGTCAGCGGCCTGGCCGCGGCGGCACGCAAAGGCATCCTGATCAAGGGCGGTGTGTACCTGGAGGGCGGGCGCAAGCTGGACCTCCTGGCCCTGGACAAGACCGGCACCATCACCCACGGCAAGCCGGTGCAGACCGACAGCAAGGTGCTCGACCCACTGTTCGAAGGCCGCGCCCAGGCCCTGGCCGCGAGCTTGGCTGCCCGTTCCGACCACCCGGTGTCGGGTGCCATCGCCCTGTTCGCCAAGGGCCAGGATCTGGTTCTGAGCGAAGTCACCGAGTTCGCCGCCCTGGCCGGTCGCGGTGTGCGCGGTGATATCGAGGGCCAGACCTACCACCTGGGCAACCATCGCCTGGTGGAGGAACTCGGCCTGTGCTCCCCGGAGCTGGAAGCGCAGCTGGATGTGCTGGAGCGCCAGGGCAAGACCGTGGTGCTGCTGCTCGACCGCTCCGGCCCGCTGGCGTTGTTCGCCGTGGCCGACACGGTCAAGGACAGCAGCCGCCAGGCGATTGCCGAGCTGCACGCGCTGGGTATCAAGACGGTCATGTTGACCGGCGATAATCCCCACACCGCCCAGGCCATTGCGGCCCAGGTGGGGATCGACCGCGCCGAGGGCAACCTGCTGCCTGCGGACAAGCTCGCCAGCATCGAGAACCTGTACGCCCAGGGGCATCGTGTCGGCATGGTCGGCGATGGCATCAACGACGCGCCGGCCCTGGCCCGCGCCGAGATCGGCTTTGCCATGGCTGCCGCCGGTACCGACACCGCCATCGAGACCGCCGATGTGGCGCTGATGGACGACGACTTGCGCAAAATCCCGGCCTTCGTCAGGCTGTCGCGCCAAAGCGCGGCGATCCTCACCCAGAACATCGTGTTGGCCCTGGGGATCAAGGCAATCTTCCTGGCTATCACCTTCGCCGGCATGGCCACCATGTGGATGGCGGTATTCGCCGACATGGGCGTGAGCTTGCTGGTGGTGTTCAACGGTCTGCGCCTGTTGCGCAAATAACGCCTGCGGCGTGATAAAGAGGTCCTGCCAATGCTGAGCGCCGAGCTCAAAGCCTTCTACATGGTGGCCCGCCTGGGCAGCATCACCCTGGCGGCGAAGAAGCTCGGGCTCAGCCAGCCCACGGTGACCACGCAGATCCGCAACCTCGAGGGCCAGTACAACGTCGAGCTGTTCTACCGCGGCGGCCGGCGCCTGGTGTTGAGCGAGGAGGGCGTGCGCCTGCTGCCGATGGTCAAGGCGCTGCTGCAGCAGGAAGCCGATATCGAGTTCGAGTTGCGCAACAGCGGCCAGGCCCAGGGCAGCCTGCGCATCGCCGCCACCGCGCCGTACTACATCCTCGACCTGGTGAAGATCTTCCGCGAGCGCCTGCCGCAGGTGGAGGTGGCGGTGGAGATCGGCAACTCGCAGCAGGTGCTGGAAATGCTCGAGGACTACCGGGTGGATATCGCCGCCTCGTCGCAATTGCTCGAAGACGCACGCCTGGTACGCCGGGTGCTGGGCAGCGACCCGCTGGTGGTGGCGGTACACCGCAATCATCCGCTGGCCCAGCGTCAGGCCGTGTCCATCGATGTGGTGGCCGGGCATTGTCTGCTGACGCGCGAGCAAGGCTCCACCACGCGCAAGCTCACCGAGCAGATGATGCAGGACGCCAACGTGAAGCCCGGTGCGCAACTGGAGATCGGCAGCCGAGAGTCGATCCGCGAGGCGGTGCTGCGCAACATCGGGATCAGCATCATTGCTCGCCATGAGGTGCCGCATAATCCCGAGCTGCGGGTGCTGGCGCTGGACGACGCGCCGGTGATGCACGAGTACCTGTACTGCCTTAAAGAGCGGCGCCAGGCGCGATTGCCGGCGGCGTTCCTGGGGGTGGCGCAGGAGGTGGTTGGATCGCAATTCTGACAGGGCCCAATCGCGGGGCCACTACAAAATCTGCCTATACCACTATCACCCGCTTTTGCCCCAACGCCACAGAACCTTCGCACAGCCTGCCTAGCATGGCCCCCATCGCTTCGATGAGGACCTGCCATGAACCACGTCACCCCGGGCGCACAGATGAAAGTGCGCGGCATCCACAAACGCTTCGGCGCTTTCACTGCGCTCAACGACGTGTCCCTCGACATCGCCGCTGGCGAGCTGGTGTGCCTGCTCGGTCCCTCGGGCTGCGGCAAGACCACCCTGCTGCGTTGCATCGCCGGCCTCGAGCGCCAGGACCGCGGCACGCTGTACATCGGCGACCGCGATATCTCCGAGCTGCCGCCCCAGGCCCGTGACTACGGCATCCTGTTCCAGTCCTACGCGCTGTTCCCCAACCTCACCGTCGAAGCCAACATCGCCTATGGCCTGACCAGCAGCAACCGCGAGGCCTCGCGCCAGCGGGTGAGCGAGATGCTCGAGCTGGTGGGCCTGGCCGGCAGTGAGAAGAAGTACCCCGGCCAGCTCTCCGGCGGCCAGCAGCAGCGCGTGGCCCTGGCCCGCGCCTTGGCGCCGTCGCCCTCGCTGCTGCTGCTCGACGAGCCCATGTCGGCCCTCGACGCCCGTGTTCGCGAGCATCTGTGCACCGAGCTGCGCCAGCTGCAACGCCAGCTGGGCATCACCACGCTGATGGTCACCCACAACCAGGACGAGGCCATGCTGATGGCTGACCGCATCGCCGTGATGAACAACGGCCAGGTCGAGCAATACGCCACGCCCCAGGAAATCTACGACCAGCCGGCCACACCCTTCGTCGCGGAGTTCGTCGGCCAGGGCAACTGGCTGCCGTTCCGGCGCAGCAGCAATAGCCACGCCCAGGTCGGTGGCATGCACATGCGTCTGGCCGACAACGCCAGCGCCGTCAGCAGCGGCCGACTGTTCTGCCGGCCCGAGGCGATCACCGTCAACCCGGTGGTGCACGAGGAAAACCTGTTCCCGGCCAAGGTTCGGGAAGTCACCTTCCTCGGCAACCGATGCCGCATGAGCTTCGAGCTCGAAGCCCTGCCGGGCCATGCGCTGCTCGCGGAGCTTGCGCCCGAAGCCATGCCGCGCCTGGGTTCGCAGGACATCTGGGTGGCCCTGCCGCCGCAGAGCCTGCAGGTGTTCGCCTGAGATGGCCGCGCCCATGACCCTGCCGCTCACTCACGGCAACGACAGGCCACGCACCGGCGTCGCCCTGGGGGACCGACTGTTCGTCGTCGGTGGCAAGAGCCTGTTGCTGGGCCTGCTGGTGCTGGCGGTGCTGCTGCCGTTGCTGGCGATCTTCTGGCGTGGCTTCAGCACTGAAGCCGGGCAGGGCGGGGGACTGCTGGCCGCCCGCGAACTGTTTGCCAGCGCGAACTTCCACTGGCTGCTCGGCAACAGCCTGTCGGTAGCCCTCACCGTTGCCGCCATCGTCGTGCCGCTCGCCTACCTGTTCGCCTATGCCCTGCAACGCACGCTGATCCCGGCCAAGGGGCTGTGGCGCGGCATTTCGCTGCTGCCGTTGTTGGCGCCGTCGATGCTGCCGGCGATCGCGCTGGTCTATCTGTTCGGTAACCAGGGCCTGCTGCGCGGGCTGCTCAGCGACAACATCTACGGCTTCTGGGGCATCGTGCTTGGCGAGGCCATCTACACCTTCCCCCATGCGTTGATGATCCTGCTCTCGGCGCTGTCACTGGCCGACGCACGGCTGTTCGATGCCGCTTCGAGCATGGGCGCGGGGCCTGCCCGGGCATTCTTCAGCATCACCTGGCCGGCCACGCGTCAGGCGGTGTTCGCGGCGTTCTGCCTGGTGTTCACCCTGACCATCACCGACTTCGGCGTGCCGGTAGTGGTCGGTGGTGATTACCAGGTGCTGGCGCTGGAAGCCTACAAGGCGGTGGTCGGCCAGCAGCAGTTCGGCCGTGGTGCGCTGATCGGCATGGTGCTGCTGGTGCCGGCGCTGCTCAGTTTTACCGTGGATGCCTGGCTGCGCCGCCGCCAGGGCGAGGCCATGAGCGGCCGCGCCCAGGTGTTCGAGCCCAAGCCGTCGAGGCTGCGTGATGGCTGCTACCTGGCCATCGTGTTGCTGGTCTGCACGGCGCTGCTGGCGGTGATCGGCATGGCGGTGTACTCGTCGCTGGTCAAGTTCTGGCCGTACAACCTGTCGCTGTCGCTCAAGCACTACATGTTCGAAGACACTGCCGGCGGCGGCTGGCTGGCCTATCGCAACAGCGTGACCATGGCCATCGGCACCGCGCTGATCGGCAGCGTGGTGATCTTCACCGGTGCCTACCTGATGGAGAAGACCCAAGGCCAGCGCCTGCTCAATCAGCTGCTGCGCCTGCTCAGCTTCATCCCCATGGCGGTGCCCGGCCTGGTGCTGGGCCTGGGCTACGTGTTCTTCTTCAACCTCAACGGCAACCCGTTACACGTGTTCTACGGCAGCATGGCGCTGCTGGTGGTGTGTACCATCGCCCACTACCTGACCACCGCGCAGATGACCGCCACCACCGCCCTGCGCCAGCTCGACGGTGAGTTCGAAGCCGCCGCGCTGTCGCTCAAGGCGCCGCTGTACAAGCACTTCGTGCGGGTCACCGTGCCGATCTGCCTGCCCGCGCTGCTGGACATCATCCGCTACCTGTTCGTCTCGGCGATGACCACCGTGTCGGCGGCGATCTTCCTCTACAGCCCCGACACCATCCTCGCCGCCGTTGCCGTGCTGAACATGGATGACGCCGGCAACGTGGGCGGCGCCGCTGCCATGTCGACCCTGATCCTTTTGACCAGTGCCGCCGCCTCCCTGCTGCTGGCCGGCGCTTCGCGCGGCCTGCTGCGCCGCTCCCAGGCCTGGCGCCAACGCGCTCCCGGCCATTGACCGACTGCCCATACCAATAGGAACCGCATCATGTTCAAGCCCCTCGCACTTGCCGCTGCCGTATCCGCCGTGTTCAGCCTGCAGGCTTCGGCCGCGACCCAGCTGACCGTCTACACCGCCCTGGAGGCCGAGCAGCTCAAGAGCTACAAGCAGGCCTTCGAGAAGGCCAACCCGGACATCGAGATCAAATGGGTGCGCGACTCCACCGGCATCATCACCGCCAAGCTGCTGGCCGAAAAAGAGCGCCCACAGGCTGACGCCGTGTGGGGCCTGGCGGCCTCCAGCCTGGCCATCCTCGACCAGCACGGCATGCTTGAAGCCTATGCGCCGAAGGACCTGGGCAAAATCTCGCCCAACTACCGCGACGCCGCCAATCCACCGGCCTGGGTGGGCATGGACGTGTGGGCCGCGACGATCTGCTTCAACACTGTCGAAGCCGAGAAGCAGGGCCTGAGCAAGCCGGTGAGCTGGCAGGACCTGACCAAGCCTGAGTACAAGGGCAAGATCGTCATGCCCAACCCGGCCTCGTCCGGTACGGGCTTCCTCGATGTGAGCGCCTGGCTGCAAACCTTCGGCGAGCCTCAGGGCTGGGCCTACATGGACGCACTGCACCAGAACATCGGCCAGTATGTTCATTCCGGCTCCAAGCCATGCAAGCTGGCGGCGGCAGGTGAGTTCCCGATCGGCATCTCGTTCGAGTACCCGGCCGTGCAGCTCAAGCGCCAGGGCGCACCGCTGGACATTGTCCTGCCCAAGGAGGGCCTGGGCTGGGAGATCGAGGCCACGGCGGTGATCAAGGGCTCGCCGAAAGCCGATGCCGCCAAGCGCCTGGCCGACTTCTCCGCCAGCCCTGCCGCCATGGAACTGTACAAGGAGAACTTCGCGGTGCTCGCCGCCCCCGGCATCGCCAAGCCGCAGACCGAACTGCCGGCCGACTATGAGCAGCGCCTGATCAAGAACGACTTCGCCTGGGCCTCGAAGAACCGCGACCAGATTCTCGCTGAGTGGCGCAAGCGCTACGACGGCAAGTCGGAGAAAGTCGCCCAGCAGTAAGGCCCTCATCGCGGGGCAAGCCGGCTTCTACACTCAAGAAGCGGGCCTGCCCCGCGATGGCGTCAGCCCAGGCAACGCAGGAGCCCACGCAATGCCAACTTCTTCCCGGATCATCGACGACACCTTCGCCCTGTACGAGCGTCATGGCAGCGCCGACTACATCGGCGAGGCCATCACCCAGCTCGAGCACATGTCCCAGGCAGCCCAACTGGCCATGGCCGAAGGCTACGACGACGAAGTGATCCTGGCCGCCTTCTTCCACGACATCGGCCACCTGTGCGAGGGCGAGGACATGGGCGGTTATGGCGTCGTTAGCCATGAGCGCATTGGTGCCGAATATTTGCGCCGGTGTGGTTTCAGCGAGCGGCTGGCCAGGCTGGTGCAGTACCACGTTGAGGCCAAGCGCTACCTGACCTTGCGCCAGCCCGGATACTACGACCGTTTGAGTGAAGCCAGCCGACGCACCTTGGCGTACCAGGGTGGAGTGATGAACGATGCCGAAGCCGATGCGTTCGAGGCCGACCCGCTGTTCGGGGTCAGCCTGCGCCTGCGCGAGTGGGACGAGATGGCCAAGCAGGTCGGGGTGCCAGTGATGGATCTGCAAGTGTTGAAGGCAAAGGCATTGGCCGTGCTCTGAACAATCTGGCGATTCTCCCTGCTGCAAGATCCCGCATCACTTCTCCCGGTGTTTGCTCCGTTCCTCTCCCCATACTTCTCATCCTGGCAGCCCGCTTGTCGTAATGGTGGGTATGGTGTTGATAATTGTCTTTCGGTGGTTATACTAACCACCGATCGGCCGGCCCAAGGAATGGGTGAATGAACAGCCGTGAAATGATTGCTGTGATCGAGGCGGATGGCTGGTATCTGGTGCGCTCCAAAGGCAGCCACCATCATTTCAAGCATCCTGAAAAAGCCGGGCTGGTCACCATCCCGCATCCCAAGAAAGACCTGCTGCCCGCGACTGCGGCCAGCATTCTGCGCCAGGCACGCATCAGCTACGCCAGCTGACGAGGAGACCATCACCATGTTGTTCCCTATCGCGATCTTCCCCGGTGACGACCAGCACGCCTGGGGCGTGGAAGTCCCGGATATCCCCGGCTGCTTTTCGGCGGGCGAAGACCTCGACGACGCCATCGCCATGGCGCGTGAAGCGATCGAAGGCCACCTCGAACTGCTGGCCCAGGACCAGCAGGAAATCCCCAGGGCCAGCAAGGTCGGCGTGCATGCGGCCAATCCCGCCTATGCCGGCTGCACCTGGGCATTGATCGATATCGACATCACCCGCTACCTGGGCAAGGCCGAGAAGCTCAACATCACCTTGCCGGCGTACCTGCTCACCCGCATCGACAGCTACGTACAGAACCACCCGGAGCACAAGAGCCGTTCGGGCTTCCTGGCCGAAGCGGCGCTCAGGATCCTGCAGAGTGACGGCAAATGATCAGGCGATCCTGCCCTTGGGCAATCGCACGCTGACCCGCAACCCGCCCCCTTGCCGATTCACCAGCGTGAGTTCGCCGCCATGGCTGGAAACGATGCGCTGGGCGATGCTCAGCCCCAGCCCATAGCCGCCAGAGGCCTGGTTGCGTGAGCCCTCGCCGCGCACGAAAGGCTCGGTGACAGTCGCCAGCAAGCCCGGGTCGATGCCCGGGCCGCGATCGTCGATATGGATGTACCCATCGGTTGGCGTGCTTTCCAGCTCCACCGCGACCTCCCTGGCATAGCGCAGGGCATTGACCAGCAGGTTTTGCAGGCACCGCTGCAGTAGCAGGGCGTCTACCTGGGCCAGGCCCACCTGACCATGGATCGGCAAGGGCTCTTCGGCGCTGGCCAAATCCGCGCATTGGCGTGCCACCAGGCGGTCGAGGTCGACCGCTTGCAGGTTCTGCTGCTCGCCCGCCCGCAAGTAGTCGAGCACCTGGCCGATCATGCCGTCCATCTGCGCGATGTTCTGGCGCAGGCGTTCCTTGTGTTCGCTGTCCTCCAGCCGTTCCAGGCGCAGGCGCATGCGCGTCAGCGGTGTACGCAGGTCGTGGGACACGGCGGCGAGGAAGTAGGCCTTGTCGTTGACCATGCGGATCAGCCGCTGCTGCATGGCGTTGAAGGCCTGGGCGGCGTGCCGCACTTCCTCGGGGCCGTCCAGCGGCAATGGCGCCTGTTCCAGATTGCCTCCCAGGCCACGGGCGGCATCGGCCAGGCGGCGCAGCGGGCGCAGGCACAGACGTACCGCCACCAGGCACACCACCAGCACGGCGGCGATGCGCAGGGCATAGACCCGCAGCAGGTAGTCGCTGATCAGCACCCACGCCGACTCGCCACTCCAGCCCTGCAACTCCTGGCCATCGATGACCAGCCAGTGGCCATCGGCGAGGGGTACGGCAAACTCGATATGCGCCTGGGCGGTGCGCAAGCCGAACAGGCTGCGCCAGACGATGGGCTGGCCCAGTTCGTCGGTGAGCCGGACCTTGAGCAACCTCGGCCGCGCATCGCCCCCCAGTTCGTAGGCCAGTGCCTGATGCAGCAACAGCTCGATGCGCCGCCAGCCTCGCCGTTGGTCATGCTCACCCTCGGGCGGCGCTTCGGCGCAACGTAGCTGGTAATGCTTCGGTACCTGGCGTGCCGCGCCATGGCACTCGGCCTGGGCGATCAGGGGGGCGCTGCGCGCCGCGATCAATCGCACCGGCGCTTCCAGCACCTGGGCGAAGCGAACGTCGAACCAGATGCTGCTGGACATCAGCTGGATCACCAGGGTGCCGCTGATCATGATCAGCAGCAGTTGGCCGAACAGCGTGCGCGGCCACAGCCGGCGAAGCAGCCGCACCTCAGGCGCCCAGCGCTTCGCGGGCCAGGCACAGCAGATAGCCTTCGTTGCGGATGGTGAGGATCTGCGCGCCTTGGCCTGGCGCCCGGCGCAGTTGCTGGCGCAGGCGGCTGATGCACATGTCCACCGAGCGGTCGTCGGGCAGATGGTCGCGGCCGAACGCGCTGCGTGTCAGGTGGTCCCTCGAGACCACGCGGTTGTTGGCGTCCAGCAGTTCACGCAGCACGCGGTAGTCGGAGCGTGGCAGGTTGAAGGCTTGGCCGTCCGGGTGAACGAGCAACCGTTTGACGTGATCGAGACGCAAGCCTGCAAACAGTTGTGCTTCGCTGGCCGACATCTCGGGCTCTGCCTCCAGGCGTTGGGGGCGACGCAGCACAGCCTTGATCCGGGCGACCAGTTCGCGCGGCTCGAAGGGTTTGGCCAGGTAATCATCGGCGCCTACTTCCAGACCGATGATGCGGTCCAGGGTGCTGCCCCTGGCCGACAGCATCACCACCGCCAAGCCCGGCTGCGCCTGCAACTGCCGGCACAGGCTCAGGCCGTCCTCGCCGGGCAGCATCAGGTCGAGTACCACCAGGTCGACCTTGTGCCGGGTCAACTGCGCGTGCATCTGCTCTCCATCGGCGGCTGCGATTACCTGGTAGCCGGCGTCTGTCAGGTAATCGCAGAGAAGTTCGCGGATCTCGTCGTCATCGTCGACGACCAGCAAGGTCGTGCTCATGGTTGTGGGGTACCTGTGCAAAGGGGAACCGTGAGGCTCATTACGTTCGATTACATCCCCGTACATCCCGTCCATGGAGCCGAAGGGGCAGATGCCTAGAATCGTAACAAACAATCATCTGCGAATACGAAGCCTTCCCAAATGGTATGCAAGAGCATCATGACTGACACAACCCCCTGGGTCCGAGGCGGCAGTCGCCTCTCCCCGCTTGCCTTCTTCGTGGCCCTCGGGCTTAGCGGCACAGCCTTCGCTGACGGTCCGGTGCTGGAACTGGGCGCCACCAACATCGACAGCAGTGCGCTGCCACTGGCCGACGACAGCGGTCAGATCGGCTACACCGTGCAGAACACACGCAGCTCCACAGGCTTGCAGCTGACACCCCGGCAGACGCCACAGTCGGTCACCAGCATCACCCGCCAGCAAATGGAAGACCGTGCTATCCACACCCTCGAGCAGGCCCTGGACACCACGCCGGGCGTGAGCATGAGCAAGATGGAAGTGGGCGGGCGCACCGACTTCCGCGCCCGTGGCTACTCGATCAGCAACTGGAAGATCGACGGCTTGCAGTTCCCCGGCGGTTCGGACTTCAGTGGCGGCGGCAACGCGCTGAACATGGACCTGTACGAGCGCATCGACATCGTCCGTGGCGCCAACGGCCTGCTCGGTGGCACCGGCGACCCCTCGGCCACCGTCAACCTGATCCGCAAGGCGCCGACCCGGACCTTCGGCGGCAGCGCCTACGCCACCTACGGCAGCTGGGACAAGCGCCGCCTGGGTGCCGACCTGAACCTGCCGCTGTCCGAGGACGGCCGCCTGCGTTCGCGTCTGGTCATGACCCAACAGGACGCCGGCTCGTTCCGCGACAACCAGTCCGAACGCTCCCGCGCGGCCCTGGCCAACTTCGAATTCGACCTGGACGATGCCACCACCCTGGGTGCCGGCTACCAGTACGAGTACAGCAAAGTGGTCGGCGGCGGCTGGGGCGCCAACATCCCGATCTGGTACGGCGACGGCAGCAAGACTGACCTGCCGCGCAGCACCAACGTGGTACCCAGCTGGAGCTTTGGCGAGTACATCACCCGCACCGCCTTCGGCTCGCTAGCGCACCGTTTCGACAACGACTGGAGCCTGGACCTGAAGGTTGCCCAGAGCAGCGGCGAGGCGCTCAACCACCGTGGCCTGGCCAAGGTCAACTCGTCCGGTCGCGGTGTCTACGGCGGCTACTGGAACCAGGACGGCAGCGGCGCGGTGCTCAACGGCCTGCACAGCTCCACCGACACCACCCAGCAATCGGCGCAGATCGACCTGTCCGGCCCATTCCAACTGTTCGGGCGCACCCATCAGGCGATGGTCGGCTACAACGACAGCCGCACCGTGGCCTGGTCACCGCAGTACACCTGCAGCATGGTTGGCGGCGGCAAGGCAGTGAACAGTGGCGTGGGTTGCCAGTTCCGGGCGAACAATGGCCTGGGGCTGGGCAACTGGCTCGACGGCGTGGACGACGACTACGCCATGCTGGCCTCGAAAACCGGCCTGCACAGCAAGACCACCACCCGTCTGCAGGGCATGTATGCCGCCACCCGCCTGAGCGTCACCGACCCCCTGTCGCTCATCCTCGGTGTGCGCAGCACCGACTATTCGGCCACTACCGTCAGTGTCAACGGTGCGCGCAGCAACCAGCAGAACAATGGCATCGTCACCCCTTACCTGGGCGCGGTGTACGACCTGGACGACAACTACTCGCTGTACGCCAGCTACACCGACATCTTCAACCCGCAGAGCGAAGAGAGCGCCAGCGGCACCAAGGTCGAGCCGATCCGTGGCCAGAGCTACGAAACCGGGATCAAAGGTGAATGGTTCGATGGTCGCCTGAACGCGTCCGCGGCCTACTTCCGCACCAGGCAGGAAAACAAGGCGGTGATGGACGGCGACCTGCTGACGCCGACCGGCGCCACTGCCTACAAGGCCGGCTCCGGCCAGGAAACCGACGGTATCGACCTGGAAGTCGCCGGCGCCCTGACCCCGAACTGGAACGTCTATGCCGGCTACACCTACCTGCACTTCCGCCGCCTGGACAGCGACGGGCGCAGCGACCCCTCGCACCTGTTCAAGGCCTCGACCACCTATCGCCTGTCTGGCCCGCTGGACCGCCTGACCCTGGGCGCTGGCGTGAGTGCGCAAAGCAACATCCGCGCGGTGTCCACCCCTGCCGGGCAGCCGAGCAACGGCGTCAGCCGCAGCGCCAGCGACGTCAACTGGTCGGGCTATGCGATCTGGAACGCCATGGCCAAGTACCAGCTGACCGACGACACCAGCGTCAGCCTCAACGCCAACAACCTGTTCGACAAGCACTACTACACCCGTTACGGGTTCTATGCCGGGGCAATCTATGGCGACCCGCGCAATCTGGCGGTGACGGTGAGCACGGCGTTCTAGAAACAGCTTTTGATACCGTTGATGCTGGTTGATTTTTGATCATGTTCTTTATACGTTACACTCATATAAATTTGTCACGTATAAAGAACATGGACCACTCATTGATCGTTGAGCGCCTGGGCGCGCAGGTTCGCACGCGAAGGCTTAACCGGGGATTGACCCAGCAGGCGCTCGCAACCTTGGCCGGTATCACCCGGCAAAAGATCATTGCCATGGAGAAAGGTAGCCTGTCAGTGGCCATCGGGGCATATGCACGTGCATTGGCGGCGCTCGGCTGCGAACTGCAGGTCATAGCGGCGGTGATGCCGACGCTTGACGAAATCGAGGGGATGTTCGAATGACGCCGCTGATAGTCGCGACACCCGAGGGTGACAGTGGAGCATTGCTGACCAGTTCAGGCGACTACCTCTTCCGCTATGGCCCGCACACCGTTGCTGATGCGGCGATCAGCCTGTTGATGCCGGTCCGCACCGAGGAATACAGGCATCGCGAGCTGCATCCGGTGTTCCAGATGAACTTGCCCGAAGGGTATGTGCTCGAGCAATTGCGCAACCGCCTGGCGAAGATCGTTCAGGTCGACCCCATGCTTCTCCTGGCGTTGTCCGGCAGCAGTTCGCCGATCGGGCGTGTGCATGTCAGTTCGCAGGTAGTGGACACATTGCTGCGGCGGCAGACGTTTCCGGGAGAGAAGCTGGCGAACATTCTTTCATGGGATGGGGGAGAGGATATCTTCGCCGATCTGGTGGATCGCTACATTCTGCGCGCAGGCATTTCTGGTGTGCAGCCGAAGGTCCTGGTTCCGGAGCAACTGGACCCGTTGTCACAGCGCTTTACCTCGAAAACAGCCGAGCTGATCATCAAGAGCGGGCGCGACGAGTTCCCGGGCTTGGCGATCAACGAATTCCTGTGCATGTCGGTTGCGCAAACCTCTGGCCTGCCAGTGCCTCAATTCTTCTTGTCCGACAACGGCAAGCTGTTCGTCATGCGCCGCTTTGATCGTGACGAGCAGAACAATCCACTTGGTTTCGAAGACATGGCTGCCTTGATGGGGCTTGGCGCCGAACAGAAGTACAGCAAGAGCTACGCTGCCATTGCCAAGGCGATCCGCCTGTTCTGCGCGCCTGAGCATCTTCGGCTATCGCTGCGGCAACTGTTCGAGATGGTTGCGCTCAGCTGTATCGTCGGAAATGGTGATGCCCATCTGAAAAATTTCGGGTTGTTGTACACCGATCCTCTTCGAGGCGATGCGCGCCTGGCTCCGGCGTACGACATCGTCAATACCACGGCTTACATACCGGAAGACGTGCTGGCGCTTTCGCTATCCGGCAACAAATCCTTGTTTGCGTCGCGGCAAGGCTTGCTGGACTTCGCACCGCTTTGCGACGTGAGCAACCCGGCTGAAGTCATTCGCAATCAGCTTGAAGCATTGGAGCGAACACTGGCCAGGGAGTCCGCGCTTTGCGATCAGGCACCCAAGGTGGTTGCCGCCATCAAGGCGAGCGCGGCGCCGTTCATTCAGACTTTTGGTTGAGCGGCATTTCCTGTCCGGGCGCGGCATGCGAAGTGGCCATGGTCACATCCAGATGATCATCGAGCTGTTCCCAATCCTCGCCGAACAACTCCACCGGGTGCATGGTCCGGTCCGCGCCATTGCCGCAGGCCAGCGCCTTGGCTGGGCAGTACAGGTCGCAGCCCCAGCAGATCCGTTCGGGATGGCTGGGGTTCGTGGGAAATCGCTTGGCCATGGTCTCCCTCCATGAAGTGGATGCCTGCGCTCAGGCTATGCCGCGCATGGCCAAGGGGTTTGATCCGGATCAATACCGCTAGCGGATCGGCCCGGGCGCCTGCACCTGTTTCATCAGGTCGTCATTCCACTGCCCCTCCACCTGCACATGCGCGGCGGCGCCGAGCATCACCGCCTCGATCAGGTTGTGGTTGAGGTAGGTGTACAGGCCGGGCTGGCGGAAGGTGTACAACGCCGCCCCCGCCGCGCCGCCGGGGATGAACCAGGTCTCCAGGTTGCGCTGCGGCGGGTTGGCGAACTTGCCCGAGGCCCAGACGTAGTCGCCGTGGCCGCCGATCAGGTGCGGGCGAGTATCACGGTTGGCCTGGGAATGAACGATCAGCACGGTCTCGCCCACTTTGGCGGTAAGCGCCTGCTTGCCGGTCAGGGCACCGACGCTGCCGTTGAACACCACATGGCTGGGCACCAGCCCCTTCATCAGCTGGCTCATGTCGCCGAAGCTGGCCATGGGGTTGGCGTAGCGCTTGTACTTGCCGTCCTTGTCACGGGGGATGTAGTAGTCCTGCTCGCCGATATACCAGACCTTGTCGTACTGCAACGGGCGGCCCTCGGGGCCTTTCAGGCCGTCGCGGGGCAGCACCATGATCGCGCCGTTCATGCCGCACACCACATGCCAGGGAATCATCGCCCCGCCCGGCGCGCAGTGATACACGAACACCCCGGCACGGTCGGCCTTGAAGCGCAGCACCACCTGCTCGCCCGGTTTCACATGGGTCAGCTCACCGCCGCCGAGGGCGCCGGTGGAGGCGTGGAAGTCGATGTTGTGCATCATGCTGTTGCTGGCCGGGTTGACCAGCGTCAGCTCCACGTAGTCGCCTTCGTGCACCACCATCAGCGGGCCGGGCACCGAGCCGTTGAAGGTCATGGCGTGGATATAGGCACCGGCGCTGTCGACGGCCAGTTCCTTCTCCTCGATGACCATGCGGAACTCGACAATGCGCGGCTTGCCGGGAGCGCGCTGGCTGTGGGGGTGCACCTGTGGCGGTGCCACCAGTTCGACGCTCACCCGCTCCAGTTTCGCCAGGTCAGGCACCGGGCCGGCGGCGGGTGAAGCGGTAGCGGCCTGGGCCAGGCCACTGCCAAGCGCCGAGGCACCGACGCCCAGCAACACAGTGCCGGCCAGCATGCCACGCCGGGTCAGGGACACGCCTTCTTGCTCGTTCATGGGACTTCTCCTTAAGTCGACGAAAGTCGTCGGGCACAGGAATAGCCGCTTTGAAAGTAGGGTTTATTGAGCGAAAACAAGAAGTGGAGAGGGTGGACAATGTGTCGCAGGAGCGGAAACGAAAAAGCCCCGACATTCGTCGAGGCTTTTGAGGATGGTGCCGGCACCAGGAATCGAACCCGGGACCTACTGATTACAAGTCAGTTGCTCTACCATCTGAGCTATACCGGCACAGGGGCGTCATTATAGCGATGGATTCGGCGCTGTAAACCACTTCGTTGCATCCACCGCACAAAACCCTAAGTCACCGAACTGAAAGGAGAATTTTCCTACCAACCGCGGTGGATGGAGTTGACGCTTGGCTCGGGCTGGCCGGGGTTGAAGAACAGCTTGCCGTTGTCGCAGCCGCGCTTGCGGCAGCTGCCGTCGGCGTTGTGCAGGGGCAGGCCGCGGTCACCGCCCAGCTGCATGCCGGGCATGTTCCAGTTCAACGGGGCCGGCTTGCTGCTTGGCAGGCTGTTGGCGCAGCCGGTCATGGCCAGGGCGAGGGTCAGCAGGGCGAAAGGCTTGGTGTGTTTCACGATGTTCGAGTCCGTTCCGGGATCAGTCTTTGTTCAGGATGCGCTGGATGGTGCCGCCGCAGGCCATGTAGCAGGAGTCGTAGTCATTGCCGCAACTGTAGCTGCTCCCTGTGTTGAAGGGGTAGCTCGGGTAGTGGCAACTGTGACGCGCTTCCTTCTTGCTCTTGCCGTTCTGGCAGTACTGGTAGGCCCTCATCTCGGCCTGGTACAGCGCACGTTCGCTGTTGTCCTGCAGGCGGGCCATCTGCTGGCAGTGGTTGCGCTCCGTCGAACAGCTGTTGATGCAGTTCATGCCATGCGCGCTGGGCGGTGGCGAGTATCTATAGGTGTAGCTCGGGCCGCAGCCGGTCAGGGCCAGGGCCAGGCAGGCCAGCACGAGGGCGGCCAGACCATTGTGGAAAAGTGCCATGGGTGTTGCAGTCCTTGATCATTCGTCGCTGAACTCCAGCAAATCGCCGGGCTGGCAGTTCAGGGCGCGACACAGCTTCTCCAGGGTCTCGATTTTGAAACCCTTGATCTTGCCGTTCTTCAGCAGCGACAGGTTCGCTTCCGTGATACCGATGATTTCCGCCAGGTCCTTGGAACGCATCTTGTTCCGGGCCATGACGACGTCGAGGCGGATGATTATCGGCATAGGAAGCAGTCAGACATAACAGTTGTGTTCATCGCTGATGGTCTTGGCGTCACGCATGAGCAGCGAGAAGGCACACAGCAGGATGCCTTTCATGATCTCGTAGACAGCCTGCGATGATACACCGATCGAGAAGCTGAAGCTCCTTTCGCCGGCCGGCAGGTCGATGGCCAGGGCCAGGCCCTGCAAGGTGTAGGTCACCGGCCACAGCAGCGGGGTGAAGATGCACAGCAGGCCGACCCACCACAGCAGCTTGATGTTGGCCGAGGTCCAGGTCTGCCCCCGCGAGAGGCGGTGGAAGAACAGGCCGGTCAGGCCGAGGGCCACAACGGAAATCAGCGTGGGAATCATGTCCACCGCCAGTACCAGGCCGACGGCCAGGGGGGATGCCTGGTAGCCGGGTTCGAGCAGCAGCGGCATCTGGTCGCCGTAGGCTTGCAGGTAGCCGTTGAAAATCTCGGGGAAGTCGAAGATGAAGAGCAAGGGCGTGATGGTCAGCTCGACGACCGCGGTTGTCCAGGCCAGGTAGGCGGCGAATGCGCCGATGGTGCGTAGGCGCGAACGCGCATAGGCCACGGATCTACTGTTCATGGGGTGCCTCCGTACAGTGATGAACGGAGCGGATTATTCTTGAATAATTATCGTAAAACAATAATTAATTTTGAGTTTTTCTCAATGGCGACGGTTTGTCGCAGGATTGGCTTTGCTGGCTATTGCGGGGCAAGCTGGCTCCTGTATGGACAGTGTGGGGATTATAATTTACGAAGCTTTCACCAAGCTTTACGGGGTTTTTTCTTGAGAAGTCCATTTTTCCCGAGAAATAATTAGTCTCAACCTATCGTTTTGACTAAATCGATCAGCTAAGCTAATCTTGTGTTCATTATGTTGAACAGTAAAGCTTTCAAGCTCCTCTCCTCTTCCCGCCTGGTCTCCCGTGAACGTCACTGGACCGGCGACCTCTAGCGCCACCCTCCCTCTACAGCCGTAAACGTCTCTGTCTGGCGCCGATGCCTGTGCGCTCGGCCGCTGTCGCCCATGGGAGGGCACCATGCGTTCCTGGATCTACCTGATTGTCGCCATCACCTTCGAGGTGATCGGCACGGCGTCGATGAAACTCGCCGCCACTCATTTCCCTGTGATGGGGCATGCCGTCATGTACGTCATGATCTGTCTGTCGTATTTCTTCCTGGCCCTGGCGGTCAAGCGCGTGCCGGTGGGTGTGGCCTACGCGCTGTGGGAAGGGTTCGGTATCGTGCTGATCACCTTGATCAGCGTGCTCTGGCTTGGTGAAAGCCTGGGCTGGACCAAGGCCCTGGGCCTGGCGGTGATGATCGCCGGCATCCTGCTGGTCAAGGCCGGTACCCGCACCAAGCCCGTCGAACGTGAAGGGGAGGCCGTGCCATGTTGATTCCATTTGCCTGGCTGGGCCTGGCCATCGTGCTGGAGGTATTGGCCAACCTGCTGCTCAAGTACTCCGACGGATTCCGCCGCAAGGGCCTGGGCCTGGCCTCGATCCTCTGCGTGCTGGCGGCGTTCACCGCGCTGGCGCAGGCGGTGAAGGACATCGACCTGTCGCTGGCCTACGCCATCTGGGGCGGCTTTGGCATCCTTGCCACCGTGGCCATGGGCTGGGCCTTGTTCGGTCAGCGTCTGGCCGGGCGTGGTTGGTTGGGTCTTGCGTTGCTGCTGGTAGGCATGGGCTTGCTCAAACTGGCTTGACAACTGCCCCGCCAAAGCGCTTGGCAAAATTGCTTATGCACAAGTGGCATTGACCGCTTGCGCGAAAGGCATGCCGACAGGCGCTACCACCGGTCTTTGCGCAAAGGCCTGTTTTTACTGGCTTTGAGGCCCATGACGGAATAAGCAAAGCAGCGCAAATAGCCCAAGGATCCAAGATTTCGTGATTTTCATCACAAGCTTGTACACAGAGTTATCCACAGGCTGTCAACCGCGCTGCGGCGTTGCGTCGCGCTCACCCAGCAGCAAAAGGTTGCGCGGGGTCAGCGGGTAATCGCAGAACACGCCTAGCCGTACCGAATAGCCTTGCTCCTGCAGGAACAGGGCGCGATCGAGGACCAGCCACATCTCCAGGGGGCGGCGGAACAGGTTGCGTACCTGTTCGAGGTTGCGTACCTGGGCCAGGCGTTGCAGGCCGGCTGCCTCCAAGGCAACCCAGTCGGGTTGGCCGTTGATCGTCAGTTGCTTGAGTTCGGCCAGGTCGCGACAGTAGTGCTCGAAAGGTTTTGCCAGCCAGCTGACCGGCAGCGAAGGGGTGGGCAGGTATTCGTCCACGTCCCGTTGCTGGCGCTGCAGCAGGTCGAACCCGAGGCGGCGGGCCATGGACTGGTCGCGCTGGCGGCGGGTGCGCTGGCTGGAGGTGACTGCTTCGCTCAGTGGCAGGCCCAGGTCTTCCCCGGTCAATGCCAGTGCCGAGGCCTGGGCGGCGCCGGAGAGTGGCTGATAGCGCTTGCCCTGGATGCGGTTGTAGCAGCAGGGTGCGACCGCGATCTGTCGGCACCCCTGCTGGCTTGCCAGTTGCAGCAGCCGCACATGCAGGTCGCCGCAGGCGTGCAGGGCGACCGCGCTCTTGTCGCCATCCAGATGCCGGGCGCTGTCCATGGCCATGACGTCCTGGTGGACATGGGTGGCAGCCAGGTGGTGATGTTCGCTCAGTGCCTTGCCGGCGCTGACCAGCTCGGCATCGTACTCCAGGCAGGTCAGCTGCTGGCTGGGTTGCAGCAGGCGCCTGCCCAGGTGGCCTTTACCGGAGCACCAGTCGAGCCAGTGCCGGGCAGGCTGGCTGAATGCCAGGCGGCGGCTGAAGGCTTCGATCTGCTGCCACTTGCGGCCAGGGACGTTGACGTCGAGACGGTGGCCAGCGGGGTGCAGGCCGGCATCGGGCAGCTCGCCGACGGCGGACAGTGCCTGCGCCTGTGCTGCCAGTTGTGCAAATGGGGCCGGGGCCGCAGGTTGCTCGGCCGCTTCGGCTTGCTCAAGGGTACGTTGGCGCAGCCATAGAGACAGTTCGGCGTGCTCGTCTTCCCAATCCAGGCGCAAGTGGTTGAACGGGCGCGGGCGCCACAGCTGCTGGTGCTGTAGCAGGAAGTGGTCGAGGGCCTGGAAGCGCTCGAACAGGTGCTGGTCGTGGAGGTAAGGCGTGGTCGGCATGCAGGCACCGCAGCGCTATCAATAGGGGCCGCCAAGCAGCCCCGATGGTGTTTACAGCCTCAACGCCCTTGGCAGGCATCCACGCGCAGCCAGCGCTCCAGCAGCTTGAAGCCCTGCACCAGCACGAACGAGATCAGCAGGTAGAACACCCCGGCGGCAAAGAAGATCTCCACCGGCAGGTAGGTGCGGGCAATGATGGTTCGTGCCATGCCGGTCAGTTCAAGCAAGGTGACGGTACTGGCCAGGGCACTGGCCTTGAGCATCAGGATCACTTCGTTGCTGTAGGCCGGCAGGCCGATGCGCGCGGCGCGCGGCAGCATGATGTAGAGCAGCGTCTTGCCCCGCGACATGCCCAGTGCTCGGGCCGCTTCGATCTCGCCCTTGGGAATCGCCTGCAAAGCACCGCGCAGGATCTCGGCGATATAGGCGGCGGTGTGCAGGGTCATGGTCAGCACCGTGCACCAGAACGGATCGCGCAGGTACGGCCACAGCGAGCTGTTGCGCACCACGTCGAACTGGGCCAGGCCGTAGTACACCAGGAACAGCTGCACCAGCAGCGGCGTGCCGCGGAAGAAGAAGATGTAACCGAAGGGCAGGGCGCGCACATACCAGTGTCGCGACGAGCGCGCCACGCCCAGTGGAATGGCCAGGATCAGGCCGGCGATGACGGCGATGGCTACCAGTTCCAGGGTCAGGGTGGCACCCTGGGCCAGGCGTGGCAGCCACTTGATGATGACTTCCCAGTTCATTTATTCGGCCCTCATGAAGCCGCGAGCGGCGCGCTTTTCCAGGAAGTGCATGCCGGTCATGGCAATCACGGTCAGGCCCAGGTAGATGCAGGCGGCCACGGCGTAGAAGGTGAACGGCTCCTTGGTGACGGTCACGCCGATTTGCGCGTGGCGCATGATCTCTTCCAGGCCGATCACCGACACCAGCGCAGTGTCCTTCATCAGGATCATGAACAGGTTGCCCAGGCCCGGCAGGGCGATGCGCCACATCTGCGGCAGGATGATCCGCGACAGGATGCGACCCTTGGAGAGGCCCAGGGCCAGGCCCGCTTCACGATGCCCCTTGGGGATGGCCAGGATCGCGCCGCGGAACACTTCCGTGGCGTAGGCGCCGAAGCACAGGCCGAGGGCGATCACGCCGGCAGTGAAGGCACTGAGCTCCAGGCCAGGCATGTTCAGCAGTTCGCCAAGGCTGTTCATCAGCCCGACGGTGCCGAAGTAGATGAGCAGCACCCAGAGCAGTTCGGGAACGCCGCGCACCAGTGTGGAATAAGTGCCGCCAAGCCATTGCAAGGGCTTGACCGGCGAGGTCTTGGCCAGGGCGCCGAGCAGGCCCAGGACCAGCCCCAGCAGCAAGGCGCAGAGCGCCAGTTTTACGGTCATCAGGGTGCCGGCCATCATGGCCGGGCCGAATCCGTGCAGGTCGATATTCATGGGTAAGTTTGTTCAAGGGACAGGCACCGCCAGGGCGGCGATGCCTGTCGGGGCGAATCAATAGATGCTGAACGGGAAGTACTTGTCGTTGATCTTCTTGTAGGTGCCGTCGGCGACGATTTCCTTCAGCGCAGCGTTGAGCTTGTTGCGCAGCTCGTTGTCGCCTTTGCGTACTGCGATGCCGACCTTGTCGCTCTCGTTGACCGGGTCGCCCTTGAACTCGTAATTCTTGCCGGCTTCGGATTTCAGCCAGTCGAAGTTGGCGTACTTGTCGGCGAGGATGGCGTCGACGCGGCCGGAGGTCAGGTCCAGGTAGGCGTTTTCCTGGCCGTCATACAGATTGACCTTGAATTTGCCGTCCATACCGCCGTGATCGTCCAGCCAGGTAGCGGCCTGGGTGGCGCGCTGGGTGCCAATGGTCTTGCCTTCGAGCGATTTGTCGTCAGTCTTGAAGTCGACGTTCTTCGGCGCGATGAACTGCTGCTTGTTGGAGTAGTACGGGTCGGTGAAGTCCACGGCCTGCTTGCGCTCGTCAGTGATCGACAGCGAGGAGACGATGAAGTCGAACTTCTTGGCGTTCAGGGCGGGGATGATGCCGTCCCAGTCGGAGGTGACCACTTCGCATTCGACTTTCATTTTGGCGCACAGGGCGTCGCCGATGTCCTTGTCGAAGCCGACGACCTGGCCGCTGGCGTCCTTGTTGTTGAACGGTGGGTAGGCAGCTTCGATACCCATGCGCAGTTTTTCCGCGGCCATGGCATTGGCCGACATCACCAGCGTGGCAGCAGCTGCCAGGAGGAACTTCTTGTAGGTCTGCATGTATTGCTCCGTTAGCGGTGGCTGGACATGAATTGCTTGCAACGCGCCGAGGTCGGGTTCTCGAAGACCTGCTGCGGCGATCCTTGCTCTTCGACCAGGCCCTGGTGCAGGAAGACCACTTCACTGGACACCTGGCGGGCAAAGTTCATCTCGTGCGTCACCAGCAGCATGGTACGGCCTTCTTCGGCCAGGGCGCGGATGACGTTAAGCACTTCCTGGACCATTTCCGGATCGAGCGCCGAGGTTGGCTCGTCGAACAGGATGACCTTGGGTTTCATGGCCAGGGTACGGGCGATGGCGGCACGTTGCTGCTGGCCACCGGAAAGCTGGGCGGGATAGCTGTGGCGCTTGTCGAAGATGCCGACCTTGTTCAGCAGCGCCTCGGCATGCTCGATGGCCTCGGCCTTGCTCTGGCCAAGTACGCGGCGCGGCGCCTCGATGATGTTGTCGAGGATCGACATGTGCGGCCACAGGTTGAAATTCTGGAAGACAAAGCCGATCTCGCTGCGCAGGCGGTTGATCTGGCGGTTGTCGGCGGCGATCAGGTCGCCGTTTTTCTGCGCCTTGAGCTTGAGGGCTTCACCGGCGACGAGGATCTCGCCCTGGTGCGGGTTCTCCAGCAGGTTGATGCAGCGCAGCAGGGTGGACTTGCCAGAGCCGGACGAGCCGAGGATGGAGATCACGTCACCGTCGCGCGCGGTCAGCGAAATGCCCTTGAGAATTTCCTGCTCGCCATAGCGTTTGTGCAGGTTGCGGATTTCCAGCGCGGGCGTGGCCTGAGCCATTTGCGGTCCTCATGTGTTCGGGTGCGTTCCCAGCTGTTGGCGGCCTTCCTGGCGAGCGCCACGCTAGCATAGCGGCGCAACGGCGGCCAACCGGGTCGCGGGGTGCTCGGGTCGCTGGTGGGACAGTTTGTCGCATCGCTGCAGTGGACTGTCGCCAGGATGTCCGCAATAGCGTTTTGCCCAGCACCGGAGCCTTGATGAAAAAAGGCGCGATGGTGCCAGCTTTGGCCCGGTCTGGGAAGCCGTTTTTAGCCGGGTGGCACTGTGTCGCAGACTTGACGGGGGTAAGGTTGCGCCTGTTGGTTGCGCTTTCTGTTGCGCAAAATTCGTGCACAGGTGTTACCGAGGAGCACCTTTGGTGCATTTGTAAGTGAGTATTTCCGTAATCCAGACTTGGCATGGGGATTTGGCGACCTTTCGGTCAAAGCTTGGCACAATGCGCTGCAAGCCGCGCCGTTATTGGAGGCAGAAACATTTCAGACGAAAGTCATTCTCACCTGGCCCGCTTATTGCCCTCTGCAAACCACTGAATGCGGCGACGCCTATCCACACCTCGGCGCGCTGGCCAGTCATTCGTGTAGTCCACCTCCTTACAAAGGTAGTTTTATGAGCGGTAACAATTCCAATGACCTCGCTCAGGGGCTCAAGCAACGGCATGTGACCATGCTGTCCATCGCCGGCGTGATCGGTGCCGGGCTGTTCGTCGGCTCCGGCCACGCCATCGCCGCCGCCGGCCCCGCCGTGCTGCTGGCCTACGCCGCGGCCGGTACCTTGGTCGTTTTGGTGATGCGCATGCTCGGCGAAATGGCTGTCGCCTCGCCTGACACCGGTTCCTTCTCCACCTACGCCGACCGCGCCATCGGGCGCTGGGCAGGTTTCACCATCGGCTGGCTGTACTGGTGGTTCTGGGTGCTGGTGATTCCGCTGGAGGCCAACGCCGCCGCCGCCATCCTGCATGCGTGGTTCCCCTCGGTGGACCTGTGGGCGTTCTCGTTGATCATTACCCTGGCGCTGACCATCACCAACCTGTTCAGCGTGAAGAACTACGGTGAGTTCGAGTTCTGGTTCGCCCTGCTCAAGGTGCTGGCGATCATCGGCTTCATCGTCGTCGGTTGCGCGGCCATGTTCGGCATGGTGCCGAGCAGTCAGATCAGCGGCGTCAGCCACCTGTTCGATACCCAGGGCTTCATGCCCAATGGCCTGGGCGCCGTGCTGGCTGCCATGCTGACCACCATGTTCTCGTTCATGGGTACCGAGATCGTCACCATCGCCGCCGCCGAATCGAAGGATCCGGGCAAGCAGATCAGCCGCGCCACCAACTCGGTGATCTGGCGTATCTGCCTGTTCTACCTGGTGTCGATCTTCCTGGTCGTGGCCATGGTGCCGTGGAACGATCCGACCCTGGCCGAGAAAGGCTCCTACCAGACTGTCCTCAGCCTGATCGGTGTGCCGAACGCCAAGCTGATCGTCGACATCGTCGTGCTGATCGCCGTGACCAGCTGCCTGAACTCGGCGCTTTACACCTCTTCGCGCATGCTCTTCTCCCTGAGCAAGCGTGGCGACGCCCCGGCGGTTGCCCAGCGCACCACCAAGGCCGGCACCCCGCACTGGGCCGTGCTGTTGTCCACCGCCGCGGCCTTCCTGTGCGTGTTCGCCAACTTCCTGGCCCCGGCCGAGGTGTTCGAGTTCCTGCTGGCCAGCTCCGGCGCCATCGCCCTGCTGGTGTACCTGGTGATCGCCGTGTCGCAACTGCGCATGCGTGCCCAGCGTGAAGCCAAGGGCGAGAAGATCTCGTTCAAGATGTGGATGTTCCCGGGTCTGACCTGGGCGACCATCGCCTTCATTATCGCCGTGCTGGCGGTGATGGCGCTGCGCGAAGATCACCGTGCCGAGATCATCGCCACGGCAATCCTGAGCATTGGTGTGGTGGCAGCTGGTCTGCTGGTGCACCGCAAGCGTGGCGCTGCTGCGCGTGTGGCGCTGGATAGCTGATCCACAGATGAAATGAAAAGGCCGCGTCCTGTGAAGGACGCGGCCTTTTTTGTCTGCACGGGTTGTGGACGCGGGTGCGGTTCGACTCAGCCGAACTGCTTCTGCTGTTGCTGCTGCTTGGCCACGACCTCCGAGGCGGTGACATAGGCGTCCTGGAACTCGTCGCTCTCCAGCCACGCCATGGTCGCGTCCTCGTCAATGCCGTCGAGCCATGCGCGGTAGGCAGTGAACACCATGACGATGTAGTCGGTGGCGTGCTCTTCCTTGTGGCCCTTGAGCACCAACGCCAGCAGCGGGTCGACCAGGAACACCGAGATCATCGGCACCAGGCCGTTTTCCTGGGCTTCCTTCATTTTTTCGAACAGGCTGTCGTAGCTGCCCGACTCCATGGCCTTGTTGAACACCTGCTCGACACTGGCACTGTCGCCAGCGCTGGCCTTGACCGCCTGGCCGCTGCGCACCATGCGATTCTGCTTGGCCTTGGTGGCGGCGCGCTTGGCGCGTTTCTGTTGCTTGGTGTTGGTGGCCATGGGTGGATCCTTGGGCTGACTGGTAAAGGCGCGTATTGAAGCGTAGTTGCGCGAGAAACCCAAGAGGCCGCCCAGCGGCCCCAAAGTGTTCAGCTCACCAGCGCCGCTGGCTCATCTTCCTCGAACCCCCGCGAAGCCCGCCCGACCAGCAATGGATCCGGCGCATGCGCCACGCTGTGGTCCTTGCCTGGATAATCCAGCGAGTGCAGGAAGTGACGAATGCAGTTGATCCGCGCGCGCTTCTTGTCGTCCGACTTGATCACCGTCCATGGCGCATCGGCGGTGTCGGTGTGGAAGAACATCGCTTCCTTGGCGGCGGTGTAGTCCTCCCACTTGTCCAGCGACTTGATGTCGATGGGGGAGAGTTTCCAGTGCTTGAGCGGGTCGTCGCGGCGGGAGATGAAACGGCGCAGTTGCTCTTCGCGGTTCACCGAGAACCAGAACTTGAACAACAGGATGCCGCTGTTACACAGCATGCGTTCGAGGTCAGGTGCCTGGCGCATGAACTCCAGGTACTGCAGTGGCGAGCAGAAGTCCATGACCTTCTCGACCCCGGCGCGGTTGTACCAGGAGCGATCGAAGAACACCATTTCACCGGCGGTGGGCAGGTGTTGCACATAACGCTGGAAGTACCACTGGCCCTTTTCCTGCTCTGACGGTTTCTCCAGCGCCACGATCCGCGCGCCGCGCGGGTTCAGGTGTTCCATGAAGCGCTTGATGGTGCCACCTTTGCCAGCGGCGTCGCGCCCCTCGAACAGCACGACGATGCGCTGGCCGGTTTCCTTCACCCAGTTCTGCACCTTGAGTAGCTCGATCTGCAGGTCGTGCTTGGCCTTCTCGTAGTCCTGGCGGCGCATGCGCGTGCGGTAGGGGTAGCTGGCCGGCAGGCGTGCCGAGGTGCTGTCCTCGCTGCTGCCCTTGCGCGCGTTGGCCACTTCCAGGGCTGCTGGCTGCTGGCTGACCTGGGTGATGATCTCTGGCGCGGCGGCGCTGGCGGCCGGCTTGCGCTGGCGCGGACGGCGGGTGCGAGGGGTGGGCTTGGCGCTGCTGCCGGCCTCGGCAGGCGATGGCAGGAGGAGGGTGGCGGATTCTTCGCTCATGGAGGTCCTTGCGGGGTCGTTCGAATGTCCACCTTCCATCCTATGAGCGCATGGCAAGTGGCTTTTTGATATCGATCAACCGGGCATGAAGGAGCTAGAAGAAAAATCGCAGGCAACAAAAAACCCGCACTAGGCGGGTTTCTTGTGTCGCTTCGGGTAACTTTGCAACCACCAGAAGCTGAAGGTGGTGCCCAGAGACGGAGTCGAACCGCCGACACGAGGATTTTCAATCCTCTGCTCTACCGACTGAGCTATCTGGGCGACGGGGTGAATTAAATAGATTTTCTCAGAGGCCGTCAACGACTTTTTCAAAAAAATTTAAATTAATTCCGTCGCTTACGTTTTCTGGGGTCAATTCGAGGGTGGAACGTAGCCTTCGGCCTGGGCGTAATCCTCGCCGGCGAAGAACTTGTCCATCTCGGCCTGGATGAACTTGCGGTCCTCGGCATTCATCATGTTCAGGCGCTTCTCGTTGATCAGCATGGTCTGGTGGTCCTGCCACTCCTTCCAGGCCTTCTGCGAGATGTGCTCGAAGATGTCCTGGCCCTTGGCGCCCGGGTAGGGCGGGCGGTCGAGGCCTGGGAGCTCTTCGTTGTACTTGCGGCACTTCACGGTGCGGGTCATCGCTTCTCTCCTGCAATCAGTTCGTCGGCCGCGCGTTGCAGCAGCTTCTTGACCGGGGCGGCGAGGCCCAGGCGCGGCGGGGTGGCGAGGTTATACCAGAGCCAGTCGGGCTCGGCCACGTGCGCGCCGGCGGGGTCGACACGCACCAGCCATGGCTCGATGGCCAGCTGGAAATGGCTGAAGGTATGGGTCAGGCCTGCCAGGGCCTGGCTGCCGGCCAGGCGCAGGCCGTGCTGGTAGGCGAGGTCTTCGAGCTGCTCGAGGCTGTCCAGCTCCGGCAGGCTCCACAGGCCGCCCCACAGGCCGGTGGAGGGCCGGCGGTAGAGCAGGATCGCGCCTTCGTGGTTGGTCAGCAGCGGCATCAGGGTCTTGCGCTGGGGCAGGGCCTTGCGCGGCTTGGGCTCGGGGTAGCGGGTCTCCTCGCCGTGCAGGTGCGCTTCGCAACCGCGTTGCAACGGGCAGATCAGGCAGCTGGGCTTGCTGCGCGTGCACAGCGTCGCGCCCATGTCCATCATCGCCTGGGTGTAGTGGTTGGCCCGGGTCATCGGCGTGAAGCGCTCGGCGCTGGCCCACAGCTGGTTGGCCACCTTCGGCTCGCCTGGGTAGCCGGCCTGGGCGGTGAAGCGGGCCAGTACGCGCTTGACGTTGCCGTCGAGGATCGGCGCGCGGATGCCCATGCTGATGCTGGCGATGGCCCCGGCAGTGGAGCGGCCGATACCGGGCAGTTCGGTGAGCTGCTCGACGCTGCGCGGAAACTCGCCGCCATGTTGCTCGACGACGATCTTCGCGGCCTTTTGCAGGTTACGGGCACGGGTGTAGTAGCCCAGGCCCGTCCACAGGTGCAGCACCTCGTCCTCCGGCGCCTCGGCCAGCGCCTGCACGGTGGGCAGGGCCTGCATGAAGCGGTCGAAGTAGTTGAGCACGGTGCTGACCTGGGTCTGCTGCAACATGATTTCCGACACCCACACCCGATACGGGGTGATGCCCTGTTGCCAGGGCAGGTCATGCCGACCGTGCTGGTCGTACCAGTCCAGCACGGCGCTGGAGAACTGCTGGGGTGTCATCGCTTGAACAGCCCCTTCAATGCATCTTTGAGTTCAGGGCTCACCTTGTCTCCGAGTTTCTCTTCGAGCTTTTCATCGATCTTATCTTTCAGGCGATTGCCGGCCAGCTTCGCGGCCACCTTGCCCAGGCCGTCCTGGTCCAGGCGGCACGCCTTGGCGCCCAGCTCCAGTGGGCCGCGGCAGCGCAGTGGCACTTCGACGCCGACATAGCGCTCGTTGACCTGGCAGGCCGGGTCGGGCATGGCGCGCTGGTCGCCTTCGACGACCACGCCGACGTTGTAGTCCATGCCCAGCACGCGCAGGTCGAGGTCGCCGTGACCGTTGACGGTCAGGCCTGGGATGCGCACCTTGAGGTCCGGGTTGCTGGCCACGCCGTTACGCAATACCAAGCTGCCGCGCAACTCCTGGAACGGCGTGTCCTTGCCACGGGGCTCACCGCTGAGCTGCTTGCGGTTGAGGGTGGCGATGGCCTGGCACAGTTGCTGTTCCAGGTTGGCGTTGACCAGCACGCCGTCGTTGATGGTGAAGCTGGCATTGCCATTGAGCGTATCGACCAGCGCCTTCTGGCTGTTGCCGGTGGCGGTAAGGTCGCTGTTCAGGGTCAGCAGGCCCTTGACCGGCGGTGCCTGCTCCGGGGATTCGCGCTTGATGAAGTGTTCCACTGGCACACGGTTGATCTTGGTGTTGACGCCGATCTGCGGCACGGCAGGGCGTACATCCACGGTGCCCTTGGCCTCGAAGGTGCCGTTGTACAGGGCGCCGCGCAGGGTCTGCAGGGTGACCAGGCCGCCTTGGCCGCTGGCGGTCAGCTGTGCATCGCTGATCGGCAGCTTGTCCAGCGTCAGGGCGCCGAACGACAGGTCGGCCTGTAGATCGAGGGCGCGCAGGCGGTCGACCGGCAGCAGCTTGTCACTGCTCCAGGCAACTTGCGTCGGTGCGTCGGGTAGCGGCGTGGAGCCGGCGCCGGCGACGGCAGTGGCTTCCTGCTGCTTGACCTCGGCCTGGCGCGCTGCGGTGGCACCCTTGGCTTCCTCGCTCTTGGCCGGCAGGTAGCGGTCGGCGTCGAACTTGTCGCCCTTGAGGCGCACGCGCAGGGCCTGCTTGGCGAAATCTTCCACGGCGACACGGCCGGTGAAGGTGCTGTCGTCCAGCTTCACCGCCAGGTCTTCGAGGGCGAGGCTGTTCGGCGTGCCTTGCAGGCGGGTGACCAGTTCCAACTTCTTGAACGCTGCCGCGTCCGCAGTGGCGGGCAGCGGGTGGCCGATACCGTCGAGGAAGGTGCGCAGGTCGAACTGGGCGATGGACAGGCCGCCGCTGACCTGCGGAGCCTTGTCGAGGTCGCGCACGTTCAGCTCGCCCAGGGCGCGCAACTGGTTGGCCGAGACCTTCAGGCCGCTCCAGGAGGCGACATTGGCCGCCAGGTCGACCAGCACCTGGCCTTGGGCGGCGAAGGTCATGGTCTTGCCGGCCAGTGGCTCGCCCGAGGTTTCGCCAGACAGGCGCATGTCCTCGAGGTTGTAGCGCTTGAGACGGCGGTCGAAGCGCAGTTCGCCGGTCAGCTCGGTGCGCGCCTTCAGGTTCGGTTGGCTGGCGCTGAGGAAGGCGCTGGCCTTGAGCGGGATATTCACGCCTTCGTGCACGGGGCCGGTGCTCAACTGAATGCTTTCGGCGCCGTAGGTCTGGCCGGCTTTCTCGTCGGTGTACAGCACCCGGGCGTTGTTGACGGTCAGGCTGTCGATGTCGAGCTTGACCGAGCGCTCGTTGCCTTGCGGTTTTTCCGCTTCGGCGGCGGCTGCTTCGCCCGGCGTGGTGGTCGGGGCATTGGCCACGGCCGGGTCGGGCAATGGCTTGCCGATGTCTTCCCAGTTGCCATGGCCGTTGGCATCGCGGGTCAGCGTCAGGTTGAGGCCTTCGACCCGCACGTCGCTCATCTGCACTTCACGGCGCAGCAGCGGCAGCACGCGTACCGACAGGCCGAGCATCTGCAGGTCGGCGAAAGGCACCTTGGGGTTGTTCAGCGTGGCGATGCTGGCCTCGTGCAGCTCCAGGCCCAGCCATGGGAACAGGCTCCAGCCGATATCGCCATTGAGGGTGAGCTCCACGTGGGCCTTGTCGCGGGCCAACTGGCGGATTTCTTCTTTGTAGTCGTTGGGATCGAAGAGGTGGGTCAGGGCGAAGCCCAGCGCCACGATGATCAGCAACAACCCGAGAAGCCCCAGCCCCAGGATTTTGCCGAACGCTTTCATGGGCGAGTCCTTGTAGTCCGATTATGAATTTCAGCGGCGAGTATAGCGCCGTGGCACTTGGCTCTGCGTATCCGACATTTCGACAGTGGCAATGGCAGCAGTTCATTTATTGCTTGTCCGGGGTTCAGCGCCGGCAGGCCTGATCCCACACCGACCGCGCAGGCCTCAAGACTTGCGTGGTCCCTGTAGGAGGAGGCTTACCGGCGATGCAGACGGCACCGATAGCGGATTGATCGTTTCAGTTGACGAAAAAAACACGATATCAGATTGCTTTCATGTCACCCGCTGCTGGTAATCTTGCGCCCGCCCGTGGAGCCCCGCGACCCATTGTCGCGGGTGATGCCTGAAGCGGCCGGGCTGCCTTGCGTGCAGCCATACAGAGCCGTCCACGCGCACAGCCCACCTACAAAAGGATCAATCCATGAACAGCAGTATCACGGCGGGAGCGGCGGCAAGCACGCCGGGCTTCCTGTCGAAGGAGCGCATCATCGCCCGCCCGGGCTTCAACCGCTGGCTGGTGCCGCCGGCGGCCCTGGCCATTCACCTGTGCATCGGCATGGCCTATGGCTTCTCGGTGTTCTGGCTGCCGCTGTCCCAGGCCCTGGGTGTCAGCGCGCCGGTGGCCTGCGCCGCCGACATGGGCTTCGTCGCGCGGCTGTTCAGCGCCGAGTGCGACTGGCCGATCTCCATGCTCAGCTGGATCTACACCCTGTTCTTCGTGTTCCTCGGCTGCTCTGCCGCGGTGCTCGGCGGCTGGCTGGAGCACGCCGGCCCGCGCAAGGCCGGCCTGGTCTCGGCACTGTGTTGGTGCGGCGGCCTGCTGATCTCGGCGATTGGCGTGAAGACCCACCAGCTGTGGCTGATGTGGCTGGGTTCGGGGGTGATCGGCGGGATCGGCCTGGGCCTGGGCTACATTTCGCCGGTCTCGACCCTGATCAAGTGGTTCCCGGACAAGCGCGGCATGGCTACCGGCATGGCGATCATGGGCTTTGGTGGAGGTGCCATGGTGGGCGCTCCTCTGGCCACCGCACTCATGGGCCACTTCGGCAGCGCGACCGAGGTGGGTGTATGGCAGAGCTTTGTCGCCATGGCCGCGATCTACTTCGTGTTCATGACCGCGGGTGCCCTGGCCTACCGCGTGCCGCCGACCGGCTGGAAGCCCGAAGGCTGGACTCCGCCGGCGAAGAAAGCCAACGCCATGGTTACCGACCGCCACGTGCACGTCAGTGTGGCCTGGAAAACCCCGCAGTTCGCCCTGGTCTGGCTGGTGCTGTGCCTGAACGTCTCGGCCGGTATCGGCATTCTCGGCATGGCTTCGCCACTGCTGCAGGAAGTGTTCGCCGGCAAGCTGCTGGGCAACGAGCTGACATTCAGTGAGCTGAATGCCGCGCAGCTGGCGCAAATTGCCGCGATCGCCGCCGGTTTCACCGGTCTGCTGAGCCTGTTCAACATCGGCGGGCGCTTCTTCTGGGCGTCGTTCTCCGACTACATCGGCCGCAAGAACACCTACTTCGCCTTCTTCGCCCTGGGCGTGGGCCTCTACAGCCTGGTGCCGAACATGGGCCACATCGGTAACGTGGCGCTGTTCGTGGCGGCGTTCTGCATCATTCTGTCGATGTACGGCGGTGGCTTCGCCACCGTGCCGGCGTACCTGGCCGACCTGTTCGGCACGCAGATGGTCGGTGCCATCCATGGTCGCCTGCTGACTGCCTGGGCGGCGGCCGGCGTGCTCGGCCCGGTGCTGATCACCTACCTGCGCGAGGCGCAGCTGGCGGCGGGCGTGGAGCGGGCCGCGGCCTACGACATGACCCTGTACATCCTGGCCGGCCTGCTGGTGCTGGGGTTCATCTGCAACATGCTGGTGCGCCCGGTGGCGGACAAGTACTTCATGACCGACGCCGAACTGGCGGCCGAGCGCGCGCTGAGCCATGACAAGGGGGCCGGTTCCGCGCGTTCGCTGGAGTGGCACGCGGCGCCGGGCGGCCTGCCGCTGGTGCTGGTGGCCTGGGCGGTGGTGGTGATTCCGCTGGCCTGGGGGGTGTGGATCACCCTGCAGAAGACGGCCGTTCTGTTCCATTGATATAGCTGTACTGGCCTCATCGCCGGCAAGCCGGCTCCCACGGGTATTGCACTGCCGCGATCTCTGTGGGAGCCGGCTTGTCGTGGCGACGAACCGCGGCGAAAGGGCTGCACAGCAGCCCCAACTGCACGCTTGTATAGACCTGTAAGCCTGTTATCCCCCCGTAATTGCTTGCCCTGCCATATGTCATCCGCGTTTCAAGCCGGCGCGTTCTGGGCCTATAATGGAGCCCTTTTCGCCCAATGATTTTGCGGAGCTGGTGATGGTCGAACGTAAGGCTTCCGTCGAGCGCAATACCCTGGAAACCCAGGTCAAGTGCTCGATCAACCTCGATGGCAGCGGCAAGGCCCGATTCGAAATCGGTGTGCCTTTCCTTGAACACATGCTCGACCAGATCGCCCGGCATGGGCTGATCGACCTGGATATCGAGTGCAAGGGCGACCTGCATATCGACGACCACCATACCGTCGAGGACGTCGGCATCACCCTGGGCATGGCGTTCGCCCAGGCCATCGGCGACAAGAAAGGCATCTTCCGCTACGGCCATGCCTATGTGCCGCTGGACGAGGCCCTGTCGCGGGTGGTCATCGACTTCTCCGGCCGTCCGGGCCTGCAGATGCACGTGCCGTATACCCGCGCCACCGTGGGCGGCTTCGATGTCGACCTGTTTCAGGAGTTCTTCCAGGGCTTCGTCAACCATGCCCTGGTGACCCTGCATATCGACAACCTGCGTGGCCACAACACCCACCACCAGATCGAGACCGTGTTCAAGGCGTTCGGCCGCGCGCTGCGCATGGCCGTTACCCTCGACGAGCGCATGGCCGGGCAGATGCCGTCCACCAAGGGATGCCTGTAAATGCAGACGGTAGCCGTAATCGACTATGGCATGGGCAACCTGCACTCGGTGGCCAAGGCCCTGGAGCATGTGGGTGCCGGCAAGGTGCTGGTAACCAGCGATGCCGCGGTAATTCGTGAAGCCGACCGCGTGGTGTTCCCAGGCGTCGGCGCGATCCGCGACTGCATGGCCGAGATTCGCCGCCTGGGCTTCGACAGCCTGGTGCGCGAAATCAGCCAGGACCGCCCGTTTCTCGGCATCTGCGTAGGCATGCAGGCGCTGCTCGAGCGCAGCGAGGAGAACGACGGTGTCGACTGCATCGGCCTGTTCCCAGGCCAGGTGCGCTTCTTCGGTAAAGACCTGAAGGAAGACGGCGAGCACCTGAAGGTGCCGCACATGGGCTGGAACGAAGTCGGCCAGACCATCGACCACCCGCTGTGGCATGACATCCCCGACCGTGCGCGCTTCTACTTCGTGCACAGCTACTTCATCGAAGCCGGCAAGCCGGGCCAGGTGGTCGGTCGCGGCCACTACGGCGTCGATTTCGCCGCGGCGCTGGCCGAAGGCTCGCGTTTCGCCGTGCAGTTCCACCCGGAGAAGAGCCATACCCATGGCCTGCAACTGTTGCAGAACTTCGTCGCCTGGGACGGGCGCTGGTAAATGAGCAGGTCGCGGACCAAGGCGCCAGTCATCACCCTGGCCCCGGAGCAAGAGCGCGAGGCGCTTGATACGCTCAAGCGCTTTCTCGAAGAGCGCTTCGAGCTGGAGCTGGGGTCGTTCGAGGTGGCCGAGGTCCTCGAGTTGTTCAGCAAAGAGATTGCACCGCACTACTACAACAGGGCGATTGCCGATGTTCAGCTGCACCTCAAGGAGCGGTTCGAGAGCATCGAAAGCGACCTGTGGGCGCTCGAGAAGCCCTGAATTCCAACGATTAGACAGGTTGCCAAGATGCTGATTATCCCCGCTATCGATCTGAAGGACGGCGCTTGCGTGCGCCTGCGCCAGGGCCGCATGGAAGACTCCACGGTATTCTCCGACGACCCGGTGAGCATGGCCGCCAAGTGGGTCGAGGGTGGTTGCCGCCGCCTGCACCTGGTCGACCTCAACGGCGCCTTCGAAGGCCAACCGGTCAACGGTGAAGTGGTCACCGCCATCGCCAGGCGCTACCCGAACCTGCCGATCCAGATCGGCGGTGGCATCCGTTCGCTGGAAACCATCGAGCACTATGTCAAGGCTGGCGTCAGCCACGTGATCATCGGCACCAAGGCAGTCAAGCAGCCGGAGTTCGTTGCCGAGGCGTGCAAGGCCTTCCCGGGCAAGATCATCGTTGGCCTGGACGCCAAGGACGGCTTCGTCGCCACCGACGGCTGGGCCGAAGTGAGCAGCGTGCAGGTCATCGACCTGGCCAAGCGTTTTGAGGCCGATGGCGTCTCGTCGATCGTCTACACCGACATTGCCAAGGACGGCATGATGCAGGGCTGCAACGTGCCCTTCACCAAGGCCCTGGCCGAAGCCACGCGCATTCCGGTGATCGCCTCGGGCGGCATCCACAACCTGGGCGACATCAAGGCCCTGCTGGACGCCAAGGCTCCGGGCATTATCGGCGCCATCACTGGCCGTGCCATCTACGAAGGCACCCTCGACGTCGCCGAGGCCCAGGCCTTCTGCGACAACTACCAAGGCTGAGGAGCGACCATGGCACTGGCCAAGCGCATCATCCCTTGCCTGGACGTGGACAACGGCCGGGTGGTCAAGGGCGTCAAGTTCGAGAACATCCGCGATGCCGGCGACCCGGTGGAGATCGCCCGGCGCTACGACGAACAGGGCGCCGACGAGATCACCTTCCTCGACATCACCGCCAGCGTCGATGGCCGTGACACCACCCTGCATACCGTCGAGCGCATGGCCAGCCAGGTGTTCATCCCGCTGACCGTGGGCGGTGGCGTGCGCACCGTGCAGGACATCCGCAACCTGCTCAACGCCGGTGCCGACAAGGTGTCGATCAACACCGCCGCGGTGTTCAACCCGGAGTTCGTCGGCGAGGCGGCTGACCGTTTCGGTTCGCAGTGCATCGTGGTTGCCATCGACGCCAAGAAAGTCTCTGGCCCCGGTGAAACGCCGCGCTGGGAGATCTTCACCCATGGCGGGCGCAAGCCCACCGGGCTGGATGCGGTGGAGTGGGCGAAGAAGATGGAAGGCCTGGGGGCTGGCGAGATCCTGCTGACCAGCATGGACCAGGACGGCATGAAGAATGGCTTCGACCTGGGCGTGACCCGCGCCATCAGCGATGCGCTGGGGATTCCGGTGATTGCTTCCGGTGGCGTGGGTAACCTGCAGCACCTGGCCGACGGCATCCTGGAAGGGCATGCCAGCGCGGTGCTGGCGGCGAGCATCTTCCACTTCGGCGAGTACACGGTGCCGGAAGCCAAGGCCTACATGGCTTCGCGGGGGATCGTCGTACGCTGATCCACTGATTGGGGCCGCAAGGCGGCCCCAATTAAATCACCCGTGATTCTTGCCGAGCAACGCGTGATACAACTCGGTATCCCCGAGTATCCCCACCACCTTGTCGTTATCCTGCAGCACCAGCTTGTTGCCGGTCTGGTAACGAATCTGCAGCGCTTCGCGCATGCCGATATCGGCGTGTACCACGGTTGGCCTGCGCTCCAGCAAGCCGACGTCCTGCCCCGGCGCCCAGTTCTGCATGTCCAGGCCATTCTGGCCCTGGCGTGCGCGCTTGAGCGAACCGCCTTCGCCAAGGTCCAGCCATGAGTCGATGCCCGGGTCCAGGCACACCGAACCGTTGACTCGCCGGCAATTGTCCAGGCTGCGCATCAGGCTGCGGCCACACAGCACGTTGAGCGGGTTGGTGTGGGCGACGAAGGTGCGCACGTATTCGTCGGCCGGGTTGAGCACGATCTCTTCCGGCTTGCTGTACTGGATGATGCGCCCGTCCTTCATGATGGCGATGCGGCTGCCCAGTTTCAGCGCCTCGTCCAGGTCATGACTGACGAACACGATGGTCTTGCTGAGTTTGCTCTGCAGGGCCAGCAGTTCGTCCTGCAGGCCCTGGCGGATCAGCGGATCGAGGGCCGAGAACGGCTCGTCCATCAGCAGGATATCGGCGTCCATCGCCAGCGCCCGGGCCAGCCCCACGCGCTGCTGCATGCCACCGGAGAGTTCGTCCGGTTTCTTGTTGCGCCACTGGGTCAGGCCCACCAGTTCGAGCTTTTCATCCACCAGCTTGCGCCGTTCCTTCTCCGGCCGGCCCTGCATCTCCAGGCCGAAGCTGATGTTCTCGCGCACCGTCAGCCAGGGCATCAGGGCAAACTTCTGGAACACCATGGCGATGCGCTTGGTGCGCATCATCTTCAGCTCTGCCGGGGTGCAGTGGGCGATATCGATGTGCTTGCCTTCGTGCTCGACGAACAGCTTGCCGCGGCTCACGGTGTTGAGGCCGTTGATGCAGCGCAGCAGGCTGGATTTGCCCGAGCCGGACAGGCCCATGAGCACGCATATCTCGCCCTTGTTGATGTCCAGGTTGGCCTTTTCGACGCCGACCACCAGGCCCGTCTGCTTGAGGATCTGCTCGCGGGTCTGGCCTTGGTCGAGCAGGGCCAGCGCCTCGCGCGGCTTGCTGGAGAAGATGACGTCGACGTCTTCGAAACGAATGATGCTCATGCCTCACCCCTTACCGGCAGCTCCGGTTGCTTGCAGATACGGTCGAGCATGATCGCCAGCAGCACGATGGCCAGGCCCGCTTCGAAGCCCAGGGAGATATCGGCGGTGTTCAGTGCGTTGACCACGGGTTTGCCCAGGCCGTCGGCGCCGACCAGGGCGGCAATCACCACCATCGACAGCGACAGCATGATGCATTGCGTCACCCCGGCAGCGATGCTCGGCATGGCGTGTGGCAGTTCGATGCGGGTCAATAGTTGGCGACGCGAGCAACCGAAGGCCTTGCCGGCGTCCATCAGCTCCTGCGGCACGTCGCAGATGCCCAGGTAAGTGAGGCGGATGGGCGCTGCGATGGCGAACACCACGGTGGAGATCAGCCCCGGCACCACGCCCAGGCCAAACAGGGTCAGGGTCGGGATCAGGTAGACGAAGGTGGGCACGGTCTGCATCAGGTCCAGCACCGGGCGCATGGCGGTGTAGAACATCGGCTTGTGCGCGGCGGCGATGCCCAGCGGCACGCCGATGACCACGCAGACCACCGTGGCGAAGGTGACCTGCGCCAGGGTTTCCATGGTTTCCTGCCAGTAGCCCAGGTTGAGGATCAGCAGGAACGAAAGGGCGACGAAGACGGTGAGCGCCCACTTGCGCTGTATCAGGTGCGCGAGGCCGGCGAACAGGGCGATGAGCACGAATGGGTTGAACCAGGTCAGGGCGCTGGTGACCCCATGGATCATGAATTCCAGGCCTGCGGCGATGGCGTCGAAGTAGCTGGCGCCATTCTGGGTCAACCATTCGACGAATGAGGCGATGTACTGCCCCAGGGGTATTTTCTGATCGATAAGCATGATAGCGAGCTTCCACCTGCAAAGATTGAAATCAGTCCGGGGTGGGCACGGTCCCACCCCGCGGTGTTGCCATGGCGTCTTGCGTTATTGCGTCAGTTTGGCCTTGGCCGCCTCAAGGCCGGGTTTGCCGTCCACGGTGGTCACGCCGGCGAGCCAGGCGTCGAGCTTGCCGGGGTTGTCCTTCAGCCATTTTTTCGCGGCCGCCTCGGGCTTCATCTTGTCGTCCAGGACATAGCCCATCATGGTGCTTTCATCCTTGAGCTCGAACGACAGGTTCTTCAACAGCTGACCAACGTTGCTGCACTCCTGTGCATAGCCCTTGCGGGTGTTGGTCAGCACGGTGGCCTTGCCGAAGTCGGGACCGAAGTAGGCATCCCCACCGGTCAGGTACTGCATCTTGAAGCGGGTGTTCATCGGGTGCGGTTCCCAGCCGAGGAAGACGATCGCGTCTTCACGCTTCTGCGCCCGGTCGACCTGCGCCAGCATGCCCGCCTCGCTGGACTGCACGATCTGGAAGCCGGCGTCCTTCAGGCCGAAGGCGTTGTCGTCGATCATCTTCTGGATGGTGCGGTTGCCATCGTTGCCCGGTTCGATGCCGTAGATCTTGCCCTTGAGCTCCTGCTTGAACTTGGGAATGTCGGCGAAGTCCTTCAGGCCCTTGTCATACAAGGCCTGGGGCACGGCCAGCGTGTACTTGGCGTTTTCCAGGTTGGCGCGCACGGTCTCGACGGTGCCCGCATCGCGGTACTGCTTGATGTCGTTTTCCATGGTCGGCATCCAGTTGCCGAGAAACACGTCCAGGTCCTTGCCGGTGGCCAGCGACTTGTAGGTCACCGGTACCGAGATCATGGTGGTGTGGGTCTTGTAGCCCAGGGCTTCGAGCACGACGCTGGTGGTCGCGGTGGTGACCGTGATGTCGGTCCAGCCGACATCGGAGAAACGCACCGTCTGGCACTGCTCGGGTTCGGCGGCCTGGGCCAGCAGCGGAGCGGACAGCAACGCGACCAGCAACAGCTTGGGTGAACCTTTCATGGATGGACTCCTGTGATTTTATCTTCGGGTTCGCGTGGGCCGCCGGGCGTTCTCAGGGCTCCGGTCGACCAGGCCTGCAGAGGGCAGGATGCGAGGCCGTGCAATACGAGTCGCTTTCGATAATCCTCCAGCGTTCGGCAATCGCCTACTGGTGGCGTCGTATCCAGTACAGGACGGGTCGTATCCAGTACGGACGATGTCGCAACTGGGTTTTTCCACCCCCATACCTCGGTTTTTGCGTCGTCCTGCCGCTGGAAAACGGCGCACGAAGGGCCAGTTCAGCGGCGGCGCTGCTGGACAAAAGTACGTCGGTTGCAGACGGCGAAGGGCTGGGCAAAAGCCCGATGATGCGAGCATTCAAGGCGGCTCGACTGTTTCAGCCTAGCAGTTGCTCCGCCCTGCGCCTGGCGCGCAGAGACAAGCCCAGCAAGAGGTGATTCGACAATGGCCATCAGCGTGTTCGACCTGTTCAAGATCGGTGTCGGGCCCTCCAGCTCGCACACCGTCGGCCCCATGCGCGCCGGTGCGCTGTTCGTCCAGGGGCTGCGCGAGCGCGGCGAGCTGGAGCAGGTGCGGCGTATCGAAGTGAGGCTGTATGGCTCGCTGTCGGCCACCGGCGTCGGCCACGGCACCGACAATGCCACGATCATGGGCCTGATGGGCGAATGGCCGGACGCCATCGATCCCAGCCAGATCACCCCACGCATCGCCGACCTGCGCGAAACCAACGTGCTCAAGCTCGACAGTCGCCTGCCCATCGAGTTCGTCTGGGCCCGCGACATGCTGCTGCTGGACGAGAACCTGCCGTACCACCCCAATGCCATGACGCTGATTGCCGAAGGTGAGGCGGGCGAGCTGCACCGCGACACTTTTTACTCGGTGGGTGGAGGCTTCGTGGTCGATGCCGCCCAGGCCGCCAGCGGCGTGCTGGACGCCGACCAGACCGTGCTGCCCTACGACTTCGACAGCGCCGCCGAACTGCTGCGCCTGTGCAAGCAAAACGACCTGCGCGTGTCGCAATTGATGCTGGAGAACGAAAAGGTCTGGCGCAGCGAAGCCGAGATCCGCGCCGGCCTGCTCAAGCTCTGGCAAGCCATGCAGGAGTGCGTGAACAACGGCCTCAAGCATGAAGGCATCCTGCCCGGCGGGCTCAATGTGCGCCGCCGCGCCGCCCGGCTGCACCGCAGCCTGCAGGAGCTGGGCAAGCCCAACGTGATCGGCTCGACCATGAGCGCCATGGAGTGGGTCAACCTGTTCGCCCTGGCGGTCAACGAAGAGAACGCCGCCGGCGGGCGCATGGTCACCGCGCCTACCAACGGCGCGGCGGGGATCATCCCGGCGGTGTTGCACTACTACATGCGTTTTTCCGACGCGGTGGACGAGTCCAATGTGGTGGACTTCTTCCTCGGCGCGGCGGCGGTGGGCATCCTGTGCAAGAAGAACGCCTCGATCTCCGGCGCCGAGGTTGGTTGCCAGGGCGAGGTCGGCTCGGCTTGCGCCATGGCCGCCGCAGGCTTGGCCGATGTCCTCGGCGCCACCCCGGCGCAGTTGGAAAACGCCGCCGAGATCGCCCTGGAACATAACCTCGGCCTGACCTGCGACCCGGTTGGTGGCCTGGTGCAGGTCCCGTGCATCGAGCGCAACGCCATCGCTGCGGTAAAGGCGATCAATGCCGTGCAGATGGCCCTGCGCGGTGATGGCGAACACTTCATCTCGTTGGACCAGGTGATCCGCACCATGCGCGACACTGGCGCCGACATGCACGACAAGTACAAGGAAACCTCCCGCGGAGGCCTGGCGGTCAGCGTCATCGAATGCTGATGCGCCGTTCTGACCCGCGCGTGACCGATGCGCCACATTCTGGCGCATTGGTTGTCATCTACCGGCCGTCGCCTGTCGTTACCAGCAGGACCGTTGTCGGTGACACTTAAGTCTGTCGCATCTGGGCAAGCTTCCCACAAGTGCTACCAATTTGCTCAGGGGTGACGCGCAGAGGCGCTGGCTCGCCTGTTTGCGTTTGACGCAAGGCTGATTGCCCAGGCCGCTGGAAGGCGCGTGCCGACGTCGCTTTTGGGTTTTATTGGATGGGCGTTCAAATTCAGGCATGCCATTTGCGTTGAGATTGGCAAAGCCCCTGCATACGAAACGGGGCCATTACAAGAACAGTGCTCGCCTGAGGCACACCCTGCATTGTGTGAGGAGAAATCGCGATGACGTCGTACACCTCCGGGACCCCAACCCAGAACCGCACAGCACCCCAGTCCATCGGCTTTCTCCTGCTGGACAACTTCACCCTCATTTCCCTGGCGTCGGCGGTCGAGCCGCTGCGCATGGCCAACCAGCTGTCCGGCCGCGAGCTGTACCGCTGGCACACCCTGACCGTCGACGGTGGCCAGGTGTGGGCCAGCGACGGCCTGCAGATTACCCCCGACGCGGCCATGCACAGTGCCCCGCCGATAGACACCGTGATCGTTTGCGGTGGCGTCGGCATCCAGCGCACCGTCACTCGTGAGCACGTCACCTGGCTGCAAGCCCAGGCCCGCCAGTCGCGTCGCCTTGGCGCGGTGTGTACCGGCAGCTGGGCGTTGGCCTGCGCCGGGTTGCTCGACGGCTTCGATTGCAGCGTGCACTGGGAATGCCTGGCGGCGATGCAGGAGGCCTACCCGCGGGTGAACATGAGCACCCGCCTGTTCACCCTCGACCGCAACCGCTTCACCAGCTCCGGCGGCACCGCGCCGCTGGACATGATGCTGCACCTGATCAGCCGCGATCACGGCCGCGAGCTGTCGGCGGCGATCTCCGAGATGTTCGTCTACGAGCGCATCCGCAACGAGCAGGACCACCAGCGCGTGCCGCTCAAGCACATGCTCGGCACCAACCAGCCGAAGTTGCAGGAAATCGTCGCGCTGATGGAAGCCAACCTCGAGGAGCCGATCGACCTCGACGAGCTGGCGGTCTATGTGGCGGTGTCGCGGCGCCAGCTCGAGCGCCTGTTCCAGAAGTACCTGCACTGCTCGCCGTCGCGCTACTACCTCAAGCTGCGGCTGATCCGCGCCCGGCAACTGCTCAAGCAGACGCCGATGTCGATCATCGAGGTGGCCTCTGTGTGCGGGTTTGTTTCCACGCCACATTTCTCCAAGTGCTACCGCGAGTATTTTGGCATTCCGCCGCGTGACGAGCGCGTGGGCTCGAACACCACCCAGCAGGTGGCAATGATGCCGATCCCGCAGGCAATGGCGCTGTCGCCCCACAGCGGGCCGATGGCGGCGCTGAGCCAGGCGCGCAACGAGTCGACCTTCGCCAGTGTGCGCCTCTAGACGCGGTCGGATTTGACGAGCTTGTGGGAGCGGGCCTGCCCGGCGATGGTTCAATCGCGGGGCAGGCCCGCTCCCACAAATCTTGCGCCCACTTTTCCCGATGGCCTCAAGCGCGCGTGTTGTACTGCGCCAACGCCGGTAACAGCTGCTTGTCGATGGCCTGGCGTACCGCTGGCAGGATCGTCGCGCTGCCGGTGTACATCTGCTCGACCATGCCCTTGAGCGCCCGCGCATTGGGCTCGGTCAGCCCCCGCACCACCACCTCGCAGGCCTGCTCGGCACTTGCGCCGGCCGGAATGTCGAAACCCCGCGAGCGCAGTTGGCCCAGCAAGTCGTCCTGGTCGATCAGATCCGCGTGCATCATGGCTGTTGTCCTTTGCTGCTGTCGTTTCCGACCGATTCTGTGGCGCACACGACAGGTCGGCAAGGACAGATTGCCGCAATGGCCGCTTTGGCTAAGAACAGGTCGTTTACGGCTAAATCGAGGGGGCGGGAAGGCCGCACATTGAAGCCATTCACGGCACCGAAGGTTTGGTCACCTTCACTTCATGCGCAATGGATGCTGCTCGCTCTTGATCCCGGAAGTTCACGGCTCTCCGGGATTTTTTTGGTCACTCGACGTACCTGATAATTTTGCCAGTTGCGGGCTGCCTGCTAGTTAAGTTTCATTAGGGCGGCAGATGTTTTTGTCCGAGAGCCGGCTTTAGGATAGGGAGTTAAGGAAGTGATAAAATTGAGTGGAATTCATGCTGTGTTGCTATGGACTGTGTTGATCTTTGTTTCTTCGGGGTGTTCCACCATGAGAACCGAGGACGCGACGCCGTCTGCGAACAATCTGAGTGTTAGTTTTTATACGGGGCTTTGGGGCGTGAGCGGACATCTATGCTCGACACCTTTGCCTGATAATGGAACGGCGCCAATATGTCCCGCGGTGCTGAAAGCGGTGGATGAGAATGGTTGTCGTGTCTCTGAAGCTTGGTGTAGGGAGCGAGGTAGAGAATATGTGCCTGAACTCGGATCGATTGTATTTGGGGGCTGGCAAGGCGTTCACGTCGTTTGTCTTCAGACGGCGGAAGGTGAGGATGTGCTGTGCGTTCAGGGGGCGCTTCCCGATAACAACAGAATTGTAAGGACTATCGCGCATATGAAGACGGTGAGTGGTTATCCTGAGTTTCTTCAGCCCTTGGAGGTGACGTGGTGGAATAGGGAGCTGCTCGGTAAGATAACTAAGATCAAGGGCTGGAAGCTCGCTCGCTAAGGCTGCTTGCTGCTGGTTTTTTGTCATGCTTAAGCATTTGCATTGAGCCGGGTTGTTTCCTGCTTTTGCATCTATTCAGGGAAAATAGGATGATTACTCAACGAAGGGTTACGTGGCTTTTTGCATGTTTACAGGCGCTTCTGCTGTCGGCCTGTGGAGTGGCAAGCCATGCGCAGGCTTCATCAGCAAATGATGAGCAAAGACTCTATGACATCAAGGAGTCGATGGATCTCCAGGGTTTGTCGACGCTAGCCTCCAGCGATGCGGATGTGAATTTCCTGAAGGCACTGAAACAGTCGAGAAACATAGAAGATGCGCGTTTCATTGATATCAATCCGGCCTTGGTCAAGTCAGGAGTTGGCCGGTTTTCGGTGCCGCTGCCAAATGGAGATATTGTAAAATTCCAGCAACGTAATGTCTATGAGGAAAGTAACGATGCAGTGTACTGGTTTGGAGACATCGTTTCCGATCGAAAACAACGCTACGCATCTTCTGGTGAGGTCGACGTAGATCCTGTCAGCAGAATTATGCTAGTGCGCCAAGGGCAGCGCCTGAGTGGGGAAATACACCTACCAGGACAGCTTTATCGTTTGGAAAATGCGGGTGCGGGGCGATATGCTATTATTAAAGTTGGATCAGGGAATGATTTGGGTTGTGATCCTTTATATGAATCGCATGATAAAGAACTGAAAAAAGCAGTGAGTGGTTCGCAGCCCAAAGCGCGTAGTAAGATCCGAGTTATGTTCGTAAGTACGGACGAGGCGCGTAAGCTTGATCCGGCTTTTGAATCCAAAATTCGTTCAAAGTTAGCAGCGAGTTCTCTGGAATTCCAGAGAAGTCAAGTTGATCTTGAGTTTGAGTATGCGGGGTATTTTGCCTTGGATTTTAAAGAGTCTGACTTTGAAGGTGATCCAGCAAACGTGCTGAGAGCGATCCGTGGGCCAGACACGCCTGCTGCAAGAAAAGTTGCTGAGCTTCGAGAATCGAATCGGGCTGATTTGGTCGTCACTGCAGTAGCTTATCTTTTTTTCGGTGGCAAGGCCTATCCCTCGGCCAGAAAGGAAACTGCCTTCGCTTTGATCAATCCACTGCACGACTCAGATATACTGACACATCAGTTGGGGCATCTCCTTGGCGGGGAACATACCTGGAAGCCTGGAGATCCAAATCTAGGTGATCCTCCTTACAGATTTGCACACGAGCTTTTTGTCCAGGGTACTAAGTATCACACGATAATGGGTAAGTTTGATTGCGAAAATAAAGTATGTGATCATTATGAGATTGGCCAGTTTTCTGATCCTGATGCTACTTTTGCTTCAGTTCCTTTGGGTACTAAGGAACATAATGATAATGTTCGTCGTTTCAATGAGGTTCGGGATGATGTGTCCAAATTTTATCCGTGAATTCAAGGTTGAGATCCGATAAGTGGGCCTAGTGTCCCGAGCGCTTAATTCATTAGCTTATTTTTGATCACGCTCAGCTTTGCCATATGTACCGAGCTGATGAAGAAAACGAACTAACCACTCACGGCGCTAGAGTGGGAAGACATGGTGGTGATCGAGGTGACCTTCCCGCTCGACTCTGATCTTACGTTTAACGAATGCGAATGGTTCGGCCAACGTACAGTGAGCGCGGTTGGCTATCTTGCCTATTGACCAGGTTTTCCAGTTGCTCAATGGATTTTGCCCCAAAAGACGCAGACTTTGGCCCGACCATATCCACATGCAGGAGCATTTGCTCGCTGGCGCAGAGCGCTTCCTCAAAATTCCTTCTGTGCAAGCTGTGGTACAGGTGCAGGCGCTTCTTGTCGAAGCCGATGATGTATGTCTGCACCCACACTTCGCTATCAAGCTTCACCTCATGCAAGTAGTTGATATGCGCCTCCAGGGTGAACAGCGAATGTCCGCTCTGGCCGCGAGCATCGGCGTCCAGGCCGATGCGCTCCATCAGTGAATCGGTGGCGTAGCTGAAGATCAGCAGATAATAGGCGTCGCGCAGGTGGCCGTTGTAGTCGACCCACTCGGGCAACACTCGGGTGCGGTAGGTGATCAGGGCGGGCATCGTTTTCTCCTCAGTCGCTGAAGGCCATGCCGTGTTTGGTCTTGCTGGTTTTCACCGCTTCCAGCACCGCCAGCAGGGTGTCGTCACGATAACGCTCCAGCGCGGCGATGCTGCGTTCGCCCAATTGCTCCGAGGTGCCTTCCACCACATCGTCAATCAGCTTGTCCGTCAGTTCCGGCGCTGGCAGGTAGGTCCAGGGTAGCTTCAATGCCGGGCCGAACTGGGCCATGAAGTGGCGCATGCCGGCATCGCCTCCAGCCAGGGTGTAGGTGAGGAACGTACCCATGAACGACCAGCGCAGCCCGGCGCCAAAGCGGATCGCATCGTCGATCTCGCCGGTGCTGGCGACACCGTCGTTGACCAGGTGCAGGGCTTCGCGCCATAGCGCTTCGAGCAGTCGATCAGCGATAAAACCGGGGACCTCCTTGCGCACATGCAGCGGGCGCATGCCCAGGCTGGTGTAGATGCTTTTCGCAGCTTCGACGGCTTCAGGGCTGGTCTTGCGACCGCCGACGATTTCCACCAGTGGCAGCAGGTAGACCGGGTTGAACGGGTGCCCCACCACGCAGCGTTCGGGGTGAGTCGCTGACTCGTAGAACTCGCTGGGCAGCAGCCCCGAGGTGCTGGAGCCGATGATTGCGTCGGGCTTGGCGGCGGCGCTGATCTTCGCATGCAGGTCGAGCTTGAGGTCCAGGCGTTCGGGGGCGCTCTCCTGAATGAAATCGGCGTCGCGCACGCATTCCTCGATAGTGGCCACGAACCTCAGGCGATCCTGCGATGCGCCGGGTGCCAAGCCTTGTTTTTGCAGCGCCGGCCAGGCGTTGGCGATGCGCTTGCGCAGCGCGGCCTCGGCACCGGACGCTGGGTCCCAGGCGACCACGTCGAGGCCATGGGCCAGGGCACGGGCGACCCAGCCGCTGCCGATCACGCCGCTACCCAGTGCGGCGAAAGTCTTGATGTCGGTGATGAAAGGCATATCTGGCTCCTGCGGGGATATTAGCGACGCTTGAGGTTCATCTTTTCCCGGCCTTCGGCCGGGGTAAGCACACGGCCACCCATGCGGGTGATGATCTCGGCGGCCCGCTCGACCAGTTGGCCGTTGCTGGCCAGCACGCCACGGTCCAGGTACAGGTTGTCTTCCAGCCCGACCCGCACGTTGCCGCCAAGCAGCACTGCCTGGGCAGCCATCGGCATCTGCATGCGACCAATGCCGAAACCGGCCCAGGTAACGTCGGCAGGCAGGTTGTCGACCATGGCCTTCATGGTGGTGGTGTCGGCCGGGGCGCCCCACGGGATGCCCAGGCACAGCTGGAACAGCGGGTCTTGCAGCAGGCCTTCCTTGATCATCTGTTTGGCGAACCACAGGTGGCCGGTGTCGAAGATCTCCAGCTCGGCCTTCACGCCCAGCTCGGTGATGCGCTTGGCGCCGGCACGCAGCTGCGCTGGGGTGGAGACATAGATGGCGTTGCCATCACCGAAGTTGAGGGTGCCGCAGTCCAGGGTGCAGATCTCCGGCAGCAGCGCTTCGACATGGGCCAGGCGCTCCAGCGGGCCGATCAGGTCGGTGCCCGAGCCGAATTCCATGGGCGATTCACCGGGGCCGATCTCCAGGTCGCCGCCCATGCCGGCGGTGAGATTGACGATGATGTCCACGTCAGCCTCGCGGATGCGTTCCATCACCTCGCGATAGAGGTTGACGTCGCGGCTGAAGCGGCCGGTCTGCGGGTCACGGACGTGGCAGTGGACCACCGTGGCGCCGGCCTTGGCGGCTTCGACGGCGGACTCGGCGATCTGTTTCGGCGTGACCGGGACCAGGTGGCTCTTGGCGACCGTGTCGCCGGCACCGGTGAGGGCGCAGGTGATGATGACGTCGTGGTTCATTGATCAGTTCCTCGTGGTGTCTTTGCTGGCCCTATCGCCGGCAAGCCGGCTCCCACAGGGTTGGTGATGAACCCTGGTCGTGTGGAAGTCCCGTGGGTGTTGGCTTGCCAGCGCTGAGGCGGTGTCAGTTGGCGGTGAGCTTGAGGTTGTCCGCGGCCGGTTTGCCGTCGAAGGTGGTCACCCCGTCAAGCCAGCGGGCCTTGTCTTCGGGGTGGTCCTTGAGCCACTGGCGCGCGGATTCCAGCGCGTCCTTGTGGTCGAGCAGTGGCTGCATCATCCGGCTCTCGTCCTCGGCGCTGAAGCTGAGGTTGGCCAGCAGACGATGGGCGTTGGGGCAGCGCTGGGCATAGTCCGGCGCGGTCACCGTCCACACCGTGGCGCGGCCCTCGTCCGGGCCGAGGGCGTCCTGGCTGTCGCCCAGGTAGACCATGTCGATGTTCACGTTCATCGGGTGCGGCGCCCAGCCGAAGAACACCACCGCCTCCTTGCGCCGCACGGCGCGGTCGACGGCGGCGAGCATGCCGGCCTCGCTGGACTCGACCAGCTGGAACTTGCCGAGGTCGAACTGGTTCTTGCTGATCATCGCCTTGATCTGGGTATTGGCGCCGGAACCGGGCTCGATGCCGTAGAGCTTGCCGCCCAGCTCCTTGTGGAACTTGTGGATGTCGGCGAACGTCTTCAGGCCCTTGTCGGCCAGGTATTTCGGTACGGCAAGGGTGGCGCGGGCATCTTCCAGGCTGGGCTTGTCGAGCACCTTCACCTGGCCGGCCTGGACGAACGGCGTGATGGTCTGGGTCATGATCGGGTTCCAGTACCCGAGGAACATGTCCAGGCGCTTGTCGCGGATGCCGGCGAAGATGATCTGCTGCGAGGCGCTGGTCTGCTTGGTCTGGTAACCCAGGCCGTCGAGCAGCACCTGGGCCATGGCGCTGGTGGCGATTACATCGGTCCAGTTGACCACGCCCAGGCGCACATCCTTGCAGGCGGCGGGTTCGGCGGCGAAAAGCGGAGTGGCTACGGTAGTGCTGAGCGCGAGGGACAACAGGCTGCGGCGGATAAAGCGATGCATGGTGGCTCTCCATCGGCAGTGCGTATTGTTATCGGATCCGGCCTCTGCGGGCCGTGAGAACACGCTACGCTGGCAGCAGGGTGGAAAATCGCATCCTGGCGACCAACACTTGCACGGAGGCGACCACCTTTGCCGCGGAGCACGCGATGCCGCAAACCATAGACTTCCTGTTGCTGCCAGGCTTCTCCGCCATGGGCTTCATCAGCGCCATCGAGCCGCTACGCGTGGCCAACCGTTTTCGTGGCCCGCTGTACCGTTGGCGTGTGCTGAGCCTGGACGGTGGTGCGGTGCAGGCCAGCAACGGCATGTCGGTGAATGCCGACGGCGCGCTGGGGGAGGGTGAACACGGGCGCCTGTTGCTGCTGGTGGCCGGTTTCGAGCCACTGGCGTGCTATGGATTGAAGTTGCAGCACATGCTGCGTCGTCTCGACCATGAGGGCGTGGTGCTGGGCGGGATCGACACGGGCGCCATGATACTGGCCGAGGCCGGCCTGCTCGATGGTCACCGGGCCACCCTGCATTGGGAAGCACTGGAGGCGTTCAAGGAACGTTATCCACGCCTGCAGGCGACCCAGGAGCTGTTCGAGATCGACCGCCGACGCATCACCTGCGCCGGCGGCACGGCCTCCATCGACCTGATGCTCGACCTGATCGCCCAGGCCCACGGCAGCGAACTGGCGGTGCAGGTGTCCGAGCAGTTCGTGCTCGGGCGCATCCGCCCGCGCCAGGATCACCAGCGCATGGAAATCGCCACGCGCTATGGGTTGCGCAACAAGAAGCTGGTGAAGGTGATCGGCGAGATGGAGCGCAATACTGAGCTGCCACTCAATACTCAGGTGCTGGCCGATGGCGTGCAGGTGACCCGGCGGCAGCTGGAGCGGTTGTTTCGCCTGTACCTGGATGACACGCCCAGTGGCTTCTATCTGCGGCTGAGGCTGGACAAGGCCCGGCAGTTGCTGCGTCAGACCGACATGAGTGTGCTGGAGGTGGGGGTCGCGTGCGGATTCGAATCGGCGTCGTACTTCACCCGCTGTTATCGGGCACGGTTCGAACGCTGTCCCAGGGAGGATCGACGGTTGGCGCTGCCGTCATGACGCCTGGAGCGGGTCGAGCCTTGGCAAGCCGGCTTCCACAAGTGCCGCGCAGCGCGAAACCTGTGGAAGCCGGTAAAGCTTAGCTGTTGGGCAGCAAGCGGCAGGTGATGCTCTTGATGTAGCGGGTCTCGGCGATGGCCGGGTGCACCGGGTGGTCCGGGCCCTGGCCGCCGCGCTCGAGCAGTTGCAGGTTGCGGTCCAGGTGGCGGGCGCTGGTCAGCAGGATGTTGTGCAGGTCGTCCTCGGGCAGGTGCATCGAGCACGAGGCGCTGACCAGGATGCCGTCCTTGGTGAGCATGCGCATGGCCTGTTCGTTGAGGCGGCGGTAGGCGGCCTCGCCGTTCTTCAGGTCTTTCTTGCGTTTGATGAAGGCGGGCGGGTCGGCGATGATCACGTCGAAGCGCTCTTCGGCGGCTTTCAGCTCGCGCAGGGCTTCGAACACGTCGCCTTCGATGCAGGTCAGCTTCTCGCTGATGCCGTTGAGCGCGGCATTGCGCTCGACGCCATCCAGGGCGAAGCCCGAGGCGTCCACGCAGAACACTTCGCTGGCGCCGAACGCGCCGGCCTGCACGCCCCAGCCGCCGATGTAGCTGAACAGATCGAGCACGCGCTTGCCCTTGACGTAGGGGGCCAGGCGGGCGCGGTTCATGCGGTGGTCGTAGAACCAACCGGTCTTCTGGCCTTCGCGCACCGGGGCTTCGAACTTGACGCCGTTCTCTTCCAGCGCGACCCAGTCCGGCACTTCGCCGTAGACGGTCTCGACACAACGCTCCAGGCCTTCGGCGTCGCGGGCGGCGGAGTCGTTCTTGAACAGGATGCCGCTGGGCTTGAGCACCTGCACCAGCGCGGCGATCACCTCATCCTTGTGCGCTTCCATGGTGGCCGAGGCCAGCTGGACCACGAGGATGTCGAAGAAGCGGTCGACCACCAGGCCTGGGAGCAGGTCGGAGTCGCCATACACCAGGCGATAGCACGGCTTGTCGAACAGGCGCTCGCGCAGCGACAGGGCCACGTTCAGGCGGTGTACCAGCAGCGACTTGTCCAGCGGCAGCTTGGCATCGCGCGACAGCAGGCGGGCGCAGATCAGGTTGTTCGGGCTCATGGCCACAACCCCCAGCGGCTTGCCGTTGGCAGCTTCGAGAATGGCCTGCTGGCCGGCCTTCAGGCCTTGCAGCGGGGTCGCGGCAACATCGACTTCATTGCTGTAGACCCACAGGTGGCCGGCGCGCAGGCGGCGGTCGGCATTGGCTTTGAGGCGAAGGCTGGGCAGGGACATGACGTCGCTCCGGGAAAAAAGAGCGGGATTATACCGCGTTGGCCCCAGATTCGCTGGTGGGTGCGACCAAGTGGTCTGCGCCCACGGCTAAAGAAATTCTGGGATCCAACGATCCACTGCTAGTTACCCTGCCGGCGTACAGGGTTAGAATCCCCCGTCCCCAGCGAGAATGCACGTATGTCCCAGGAACTCACCGCCGAACAGATCCAGCAAGCCCTGCAGGGCATCACCATCCCGCCACAGCCGCAGATCATGGTCGACCTGCAGTTCGAGCAGTACATGCCCGACCCGGACCTGGAGACCATCGCCAAGTTGATCGCGCAGGACCCGGGCCTGTCCGGCGCCTTGCTCAAGCTGGTCAATTCGGCGCAGTTCGGCCTGGCGAACAAGATCGGCTCGATCCAGCGCGCGGTAAACCTGCTGGGCAGCCGCTCGATCATCAACCTGATCAATGCCCAGTCGATCAAAGGCGAGATGAGCGACGAGACCATCGTCACCCTCAACCGTTTCTGGGACACCGCCCAGGACGTGGCCATGACCTGCCTCACCCTGGCCAAGCGCACCGGCATCCAGGCCGTGGACGAGGCCTACACCCTGGGCCTGTTCCACGATTGCGGCGTGCCGTTGATGCACAAGCGCTTCCCCAACTACATGGAGGTGCTGGAAGAGTCCTACGCCAAGGCCAATGACGAGATCCGCGTGGTGGACACCGAGAACCGCGTGTTCAACACCAACCATTCGGTAGTCGGCTACTTCACTGCCAAGTCCTGGCGCCTGCCGGAACACATCAGCGCGGCCATCGCCAACCACCACAACGCCCTGGCGGTGTTCCGCGACGAGTCCTCGCGCAATACCCAGACCCAACTGAAGAACCTGCTGGCGGTGCTGAAGATGTCCGAGCACATCTGTGCCTCCTACCGCGTGCTGGGCAACCAGGCCGTGGACCACGAGTGGGACGTGGTTGGCCCGCTGGTGCTGGACTACATCGGCCTGACCGAATACGACTTCGAGCAGCTCAAGCAGAACATCCGCGAACTGGGCGGGCACTGAGCCATGCCGGAACTGCCAGAGGTCGAGACCACGCGGCGCGGCATCGCGCCTCATTTGCAAGGCCAGCGGGTCAGCCGCGTGGTGGTGCGTGACCGGCGCCTGCGCTGGCCGATCCCGGAAGACCTGGACGTGCGCCTGTCGGGGCAGCGCATCGTCAGTGTCGAGCGCCGTGCCAAGTACCTGCTGATCAACGCCGAGGTCGGTACCCTAATCAGTCACCTGGGCATGTCGGGCAACCTGCGCCTGGTCGAGCTGGGCTTGCCGGCGGCAAGGCACGAACATGTGGACATCGAGCTCGAGTCGGGGCTGATGCTGCGCTACACCGACCCGCGCCGCTTCGGGGCGATGCTGTGGAGCCTCGATCCACTCAATCATGAGCTGCTGATCCGCCTGGGACCTGAGCCGCTGACCGACCTGTTCGACGGTGAGCGCCTGTTCCAGCTGTCCCGGGGGCGCTCGATGGCGGTCAAGCCGTTCATCATGGACAACGCGGTGGTGGTCGGCGTGGGCAACATCTACGCCACCGAGGCCTTGTTCGCCGCCGGGATCGACCCGCGCCGCGAAGCAGGCGGGATTTCACGGGCGCGCTATCTGAAGCTGGCGATCGAGATCAAGCGAGTATTGGCGGCGGCCATCGAACAGGGCGGGACCACCTTGCGGGACTTCATCGGTGGCGATGGCCAGCCGGGCTACTTCCAGCAGGAGCTGTTCGTGTATGGGCGTCGTGGGCAGCCGTGCAAACTGTGCGGCACCGAGCTGCGCGAAGTGAAGCTGGGCCAGCGGGCGAGCGTGTTCTGCCCGAAATGCCAGCGTTGAGTTCCGAGGCCGCGTTGCGGCCTATCGCCGGCAAGCCGGCTCCCACAAGTTGAAGGCATGCGCGGCCCCTGTGGGAGCCGGCTTGCCGGCGATAGGGCCGGTACAGGCGAGAGCGGATCAGTCGACGATCGCCGCCCGTCCCACGCCCCGCGGGTCGCTGGCCGCCTCCACAGTCCCGCCAGCCTTGTCCCAATAAAGCACCTGCTGATTGCCGTACTGACGCCCGACATCCTTCAACCGATACCCGCGCCCTTCAAGCTCGGCCTTCTGCCGCGCACTGAACGTGCCCGGCTCATGTTCCACCACATCCGGCAGGTACTGATGGTGATAGCGCGGTGTCGCCGGCCACTCGGCCACCGGCCGGCCCTCCAGGAACCCCAGCACCGACAGCAGCACCATGCTGGGTATGCGGCTGCCGCCCGGCGTGCCGAAAGTGGCAAGCTGGCTGGGGCTTTCGATGAAGGTCGGGCTCATGCTCGACAGGGGACGCTTGCCCGCCGCCACCGCATTGGCCTGGCTGCCGGCCAGGCCATAGCTGTTGCTGCCGGCTGGGTCGGCGGCGAAATCGTCCATCTCGTTGTTCAGCACCACACCAGTCCCAGGCACGCTGAACGCCGCGCCAAATGGCAGGTTGACCGACAGCGTGGCGGACACGGCGTTGCCGTCACCATCGATCACCGCGAAATGAGTGGTGTGGTCGCCTTCTCGCCAGGCCGGTGAGGGCGGCAGCGCGGTGCTGGGGGTGGCCTGGTGCACATCGATACTGTCGGCCAGCCCAGTCAGGTACTGGCGCGCCAGTAGCCGGTTGATCGGGTTGCTCACATAGTCCGGGTCGCCGAGCAGGCCGCGGTCGCGGTAGGCGCGGCGCAGCACTTCGATCACATAGTGGCTGCGTTGCACGGGCTCGGCGCTCTGCCAGGGCAGGCGCTGCAGCATGGCCAGGCTTTGTGCCAGGGCCACGCCGCCGGCCGAAGGCGGCGGGCTGCTGATCAGTTCACGCTGGTCGGCCAGTGGATAACGCAGCGGTTCACGCCACGCCGTACGGTAGCCGGCGAGGTCGTCGAGGGTCCAGATACCGCCGGCCTGGCGCACGCCTTCGACCAGGCGGCGGGCCATCGGGCCACGGTAGAAACCGTCGCGGCCCTGCTCGGCCATGGCTTGCAGGGTGGCGGCCAGTTCGGGTTGGCGGATCAGCGTGCCCAGGGCCGGCACGTCGTGGTCACTGAGGAACAGCCGTGCGCTTTCGGCATCGTCGCGCAGGGCACTCAGGCGCATGGTGGCGCGATCGCGATAGATGCGGTCGACGGCGAAGCCCTGGTTGGCCAGGCGGATGGCCGGGGCCAGGCTGTCCTTGAGCGGTAGCTTGCCGTGGGTGCTGGCGAGGTCGGCCAAGGCCTGGGGCAGGCCGGGGATCGCGGCGGCCAGCGGCCCGTTGATCGACAGGCCGGGCTGCACCTTGCCGTCCTTGAGGTACATGTCCGCACGGGCCGCGGCCGGGGCGCGTTCGCGCGCATCGAGGAAGGTATACCGGAGCGTGACGCCGCTCTCGCGCAGGAGGAAGAAACCACCGCCACCCAGGCCCGAGCCATAGGGCTCGACCACGGCCAGCGTGGCGCTGATGGCCACGGCGGCGTCGAAGGCGTTGCCGCCTTGTTGCAGGATCTGTTGCGCCGCCGAGGTCGCCTCGCTGTGCGGGCTGGCGATGGCCGCACGCCCGGGGCCTTGCGCCTGGGCGGCGCACGCCAGCAGGGCCAGGCAGGCGCCTAGGGCTGCGCGCTGTAACGCGGCGACGAACGGCATCAGGCCTTGCCGGTGATCCGGCGGTACTTGGCCATCAGCTCGTCTTCGGTTTCCGGGTGGGCTTCATCCAGGGGGATGCAGTCTACCGGGCAAACCTGCTGGCACTGTGGCTCGTCGTAGTGGCCCACGCACTGGGTGCACAGGTTCGGGTCGATCACGTAGATCTCTTCGCCTTGCGAGATGGCGGCGTTCGGGCACTCGGGTTCGCAGACGTCGCAGTTGATGCAATCGTCGGTGATGATCAGGGACATGGGGACTCCGGCCTGGGCATCGGGCCCGGGCATGTTTCAAAGCGATGGGCGCAATTGTGCCGGATTCGCGCCCGCAGTGCACGCGGGCGCGACATCGTGACCGCGAGGGTTACTTGCGGAAGCGCTCGGTCAGCGCGTCGGCCACGGCCGGGTGCACAAATTTGCTGATATCACCGCCCAACGCGGCGATTTCCCGAACCAATGTCGAGGAAATGAACGAATAGCGCTCCGACGGCGTGAGGAACAGGCTCTCGACGTCCGGCGCGAGCTGGCGGTTCATGTTGGCCAACTGGAACTCGTATTCGAAGTCGGACACGGCACGCAGGCCGCGCAGGAATACGTTGGCGCCTTTTTCCTTGGCGAAATGCGCCAGCAGGGAGGAGAAGCCGATGACTTCGACATTGGGCAGGTGCTTGGTGACCTCGCGGGCCAGTTCGACCCGCTGTTCCAGGGGGAACAGCGGGTTTTTCTTCGGGCTGGCCGCCACGGCGATGATCACATGGTCGAACAGGCGCGAGGCGCGCTCGACCAGGTCGCCATGGCCTTTGGTAATGGGGTCGAAAGTACCCGGGTACAACACTCGGTTCATCGCGTCATCCTGGCTGGAGTGCGTTGGGGAGTCGGATGGTAGCGCAGCGATTGCGCCCGGCCAAGTCGTGAGGCCGGCTGATGGCACTATAGACAGCGTGGCTATTGGCTGTCATGCGCCACGTGCCAGGCGGCCGATCAGCGCATCGCTGAGCAGGGCCGTCAGGGCGTACACCGACAGCTGCGGGTTGGCGCCAATGCTGGTGGGGAACAGCGAACCGTCGTGGATCGACAGGTTTTCCAGCTGGTGATGCTGGCCCAGGCTGTCGCACACGGCCTGGCGCGGATCCTCGCCCATGGCGCAGCCGCCCATGACGTGGGCGCTGCCCAGGCGCATGCGCAGCAGTTCCAGGGGCAGGCCGTCGATCAGCGCCTGGGCTTGTGCCGGGTCGCTGACATAGCGAGCATCGCCATGCACCGGCATCACATGGCGGGCACCGGCGGCGAACTGGATCTGCGCCATGCTGTGCCAGGCCCGGCGCAGGCCGTCGCGCAGATAGTCGGTGACGGGGTAGTCCAGCACAGGCGAGCCATCGCCGCGCAGCTCTACCTGGCCGCCGGGGCTGTCGGGGTGGAAGCCGTCGCGCAACAGCGCCAGCATCACATGGGTGTGGGGCAGTTCGGCCATGCGCTGGGCATTGTCCTGGCCATGGCCGCCGAGCAGGGTGCTGGCCAGGGCCGGGTGCAACGGTGGTACTTCGAGTTTGTAGCCCACTGGGCCGGTGACACCGTCCTGCCACTGGAACTGGTCGCTGTAGATCGATTGCGGCGCCCCGTAGTACGGGTCGATCTTCGCTTCGAACTGTGCTGCGCTGAAGTTGACCAGGTGCAGGAAGGTGCGCTTGCCCAGCCGCTGGTGCGGGTCAGGCGCGTCTGAGCGCAGCAGCAGTGCCGGGCTGTTGATACCGCCGCCGGCAAGTACATAGTGGCGGGCGCGTACGCGAACCTGGCGGCCTGTGGGCTGGATACCCCGGGCGTCCAGGGCCTGGCATTGCAAGTGGTCGATGCGCTGGCCGTCATGATTGAACCGCTCGGCACGGGCCAGGTAGAGCAGCTCGCCGCCGTGCTCCAGGGTAGCCGGGATGCTGGTGACCAGCATCGACTGCTTGGCGTTGACCGGGCAGCCCATGCCGCAGTAACCCAGGTTCCAGCAGCCGCGCACGTTGCGCGGAATCACCGCCCAGCGGTGACCAAGCGCCTCGCAGCCGCGACGCAACACGTTGTTGTTGGCATTGGGCGGCATCGCCCAGGGGCTGATGCCCAGATGCTGCTCCATGCGCTCGAACCACGGCTTCAGGGTGTCGTTGTCCAGGCCCTTGACCCCATGCTCGCGCGCCCAGTGTTCCAGGGTCTGTGGCGGTGTGCGAAAGCTCGATGTCCAGTTGACCAGGGTAGTGCCGCCCACCGCCCGGCCCTGCAGAATGGTAATGGCGCCGTCTTTGCTCAGACGGCCCAGGCCCTCCTGGTAGAGGTCGGCGTAGGCTTCGTGCTCGAGCAGGTGGAAGTCGCTGCTGGTCTTCAGCGGCCCTTCCTCGATCAGCAGCACCTTCAAGCCAGCGGCGCTGAGCCCTTCGGCGGTGGTGGCGCCGCCTGCGCCGCTGCCGATGACGGCGACGTCGGCAGTGAGGGTCAGGTCCTGTTCCAGGCGTGAGCCATCGTGGGTGATCCAGCCTCTTTCGAGGCCTAGGCGGAATGGGTCGGGGGCGGGCATTTGGCGGTGCTCTTGTCTGGTGTTCAGATCTTGGGTGGGCCGGGGTAGCCGCACGCCGCCCAGGCTTCGGGGCGTTCGTACCAGGCCATCAGCAGCAGTTGCAGCAACGAGGCGTGACCCTGGCGCAGCAGGTTCAACGAGCTGTCGCGCCAGCGTTCGAGGAAGCGTTCAACCTCGGCACCGGTGGCATCGGCCCAGCCGCCCCAGACCCCGGTCAGTGGTCCGCGAGTGAGGGACAGGGTCAGCACGTCGAACAATTGTCGGGTCAGCTTGAGCATGGCGGGCGACAGCGCCGCCAGCTTGTGGTCGAGGCTTTGCAGCACAGACGCCGTGGGCGCCTGGGTACCGGCCAGCACGACGGGAATCAGTGCCTGCAACAGCGGCAGGTCGTCGTCGCGCAGCGCCTGGTAACCCGCCGACGGCCTCTGCTGGCTGCAGCCGATCAGGCTGGTCGCCCCCAGAAACAGGCTGGCGCCCAGGCCGAAGCGCAGCAGGTCGCGGCGCTGCATCAGCGGATGAACAGCTTGTAGACCAGCCGTTGCAAGGCCTTGTCATAGGGCGGGTAGATCACCTTGGCGGCATTGATGCGTTGCTTGGCCAGCACGGCCTTGGCCTTGCTGAAGGTCAGGAAACCTTCGTGACCGTGGTAGTGGCCCATACCGGACGGGCCGATGCCGCCAAATGGCAGGTCATCCTGGGCCACATGCAGCAGGGTGTCGTTGAGGCAGACACCGCCGGAGTGGGTGTCGCGCAGTACCCGGGCCTGCTCGCCACGGTCATAGCCGAAGTAGTAGAGCGCCAGGGGGCGAGGTCGCTGGTTGATGTAGGCCAGGGCGTCGCCCAGGCGCTCGTAGGGCACCACGGGTAGCAGGGGGCCGAAAATCTCGTCCTGCATCACCTGCATGCTGTCGTTTACGTCCAGCAGCAGGTGAGGGGGCAGCCGGCGACCCTGGCGCGGCTCGTCGGGATAGAGGTCGATCACCTGGGCACCCTGCTCGCGGGCATCGTCCAGCAACCGGTTCAGGCGGCCAAGCTGGCGCTCGTTGATGATCGCGCTGTAGTCGGGGTTGCCGGTCAGGCGCGGATAGAGGCGGCGCACAGCGCGCTGGTAGGCGTCGGCGAAGGCGCCCAGGCGCTCGCGGGGCACCAGCACGTAATCGGGGGCGACGCAGGTCTGGCCGGCGTTGAGGGTCTTGCCGAAGGCGATGCGTTCGGCGGCGGTGTCCAACGGCACGTCGGCCGAGACGATAGCCGGCGACTTGCCGCCCAGCTCAAGGGTCACTGGCGTGAGGTTTTGCGCGGCGGCCAGCATCACATGGCGGCCGACGCTGGTGGCGCCGGTGAACAGCAGGTGGTCGAAGGGCAGGCGGGCAAAAACCTGGCCGACTTCCACCTCGCCCAGCACCACGCTCACCAGATCATTGGGGAACACGCGCTCAAGCAGGTTCTTGAGGGCCTGACCACTGGCCGGGGTCGACTCGCTGAGCTTGAGCATCACCCGGTTGCCGGCGGCCAGGGCGCCGGTCAGTGGGCCGATGGCGAGAAACAGCGGGTAGTTCCACGGCACGATGATCCCCACCACGCCCAGTGGCTGGTATTGCACCCGGGCGCTGGCGGGATGGAAGGCCAGGCCGACCTTGCGCCGTGATGGACGCATCCAGCGGCCCAGCTGTTTCTCCGCGTCGCGCAGGCCCATGACCGACGGCATCAGTTCGGCGAGCAGGGTTTCGTCACGGCTGCGGCCACTGAAGTCGGCATCGATAGCTGTAATCAGGTGCTCCTGGTCCGCCAGCAGCGCCTCGCGCAGGCTTTTCAACCACTGCCGGCGTTGCGTGGCCGGGGGCATCGAGTTGCCGGAGAACGCCTGTCGTTGAGCGTCGAACGTCGCTTGCAGGTCGAGGTCGGATTGTACGGGGGGAAGTACGGCAGGCGAGGTCATGGCGGCTCCGGGGCTGACGAGTGAATAGAGCATATACTCTAACTGGTACCATCGTGCACCTTTTTCACTTGATCGGCGGTGCACCCGACGGGCTGGAAGCCGTAAGATGGGCCCGATCCTTACACGCTGGAGACTGGAGCTGAGCATGGCCCCGCGCATGAAGACCCGAGAGCGCATCGTGCAGAGCAGCCTGGAGCTGTTCAACCAGCAGGGCGAGCGTTGCGTCAGCACCAACCACATTGCCGCGCACATGGAAATCTCGCCCGGCAACCTGTACTACCACTTCCCCAACAAGCAGGCGATCATCGCCGTGCTGTTCAATCAGTACGAAGCGCTGGTCGACAGCTTCCTGCGCCCGCCCCAGGGCCGCACCGCCACCGTCGAAGACAAGCGCTTCTACCTCAAGGCGCTGCTGGCGGCGATGTGGAACTACCGCTTCCTGCACCGCGACCTCGAGCACCTGCTCGACAGCGACCCGGAACTGGCGGCCCGCTATCGGCGCTTCTCGCAGCGCTGTCTGCAGCAGGGGCAGGCCATTTACCGCGGCTTTGTCGAGGCCGGCATCCTGAACATGGACGCCGCGCAGGTGGAGTCGCTGACCATCAACGCCTGGATCGTGCTGACTTCCTGGGTGCGTTTTCTCAGCACCACCCGCGAGCATTCCGCGCACCTGGGTGAAGAAGCGTTCAAGCGCGGCGTCTATCAGGTGGTGGTGCTGGAGCTGGGGTATGTCACCCCGACCGCGCGTGCCGCGGTACAGGCGCTGTGTGCTGAGTTCCATGTCCCGTTCAACCAGGCCCTGGAGCATTGATCCGGGGTTTCGAGCCATTCATCAGGAGATTGTCATGCCCCTCGCGCAATTGATCACCCCGCAACAGCTGGCCGAACGCCTGGACGCGCCCGGCCTGGTGATCCTCGACTGCCGCTTTGCCTTGGAAGATGTCGACTATGGCCAACGCAGCTACGCCGAAGGGCATATTGCCGGGGCGCACTTCGCCGACCTCGAACGCGACCTGAGCGGGCCGGTGCTCAAGGGCAGCACAGGCCGCCACCCGCTGCCCGACCCGCAGCGGCTGGTGGAGCGCCTTCGCGAGTGGGGCGTGGACAACGACAGCCAGGTGGTGCTCTACGACGACGGCCCCGGCGCCTTTGCCGCCCGTGCCTGGTGGCTGCTGGCCTGGCTGGGCAAGCGCGACGCGGTGTTCATCCTCGATGGCGGCCTGAAGGCCTGGCACGCCGCCCACCTGCCGCTGAGCCTCGACCCGCCGGTACGGCGCGAAGGCAATTTCAGCGGTGAGCCGGACATGGCGCTGCTGATCGATGCCGCCCACCTGGCCAAGCGCCTGGACGACCCCGCGATGACCTTGATCGACGCGCGCGGCCTGCCGCGCTTCCGTGGCGAGGTCGAGCCGATCGACCCGGTGGCCGGGCATATCCCTGGCGCCCGATGCGCGGCATTCACCGACAACCTTGGCGCGGACGGGCGGTTCCTGCCGGCCGCCCAGCTGAAACAGCGGTTTGCCGAAAAACTGGGCGATCGGTCGCCGGAGGACCTGGTGGCTTATTGCGGCTCTGGCGTGACGGCTTGCCACAACCTGTTTGCCCTGTCGCTGGCGGGTTATCCGCTGGGGCGGTTGTATGCCGGGTCGTGGAGTGAGTGGATCAATGATCCGAGGCGCGGCGTAGCCACTGGCGAGTGAGTCCTGATGTGGGATCGGCGCAGCGCCGCGCCCACAAAGCCTTCCTTCACCTGATGATCCTGGATGGGGCCTATCGCCCTTCCATCAGCCACTGCGGAATCCGCCGTTCCAGGTAGTACTCCGGATTGCGCAGGCTGCCCTCGACGAACCCCACATGCCCACCCCGGCTGTGCAGTTCGAACTGCGTCTGCGCCGCCAGCTCACTGGCATCGGGCAAGCTGTGGCCAAACACGAACGGATCATCGTTGGCGTGGATGATCAGCGTCGGTGTGCGGTTCTCGCCCAGGTAGTAGCGGCTGGAGGCGCGCCGGTAGTAGTCATGGGCATCGCTGAAGCCATTGAGGGGCGCGGTCACCTTGCCATCGAAGTCCCAGAACGTGCGCAGGTTGCGCAGCGGGCCCAGGCGTTCGAGGGTGGCCAGCCCTTCATGGTGGCCCTTGTCGCGGAAGTGCTGTTGCTTGTCCTGCACGTAGGCCAGCATCTGGCGCATGAAATGCGCCTGGTAGACCTTCGAGAAACCCAGGCCGATACGGTCGGCGCACTGGTCCAGGCGAAACGGCACCGACACCGCTACCGCTGCCTCCAGCTGGCTGGCCGCGCCGCTTTCACCCAGGTACTTGAGCAGCACATTGCCGCCCAGCGAATAGCCCACGGCATACAGCGGCGCCAGCGGCCGCTGCGCCCGCAGGTGACGGATGGTTTCGGCCAGGTCTTCGCTGGCCCCGGAATGGTAGCTGCGCGCCAATAGGTTGGGTTCGCCCGAGCAGCCGCGCCAGTTCACCGCGACACTGGCCCAGCTGCGTGCCTGCAGGGCCAGTTGCAGGCCTTTGACATACGGCGAATTGGACGACCCGGTCAGGCCGTGGAGTACCAGCACCAAGGGCGCATCGGCCTGGTGCGGGCCGTGCCAGTCGAGGTCGAGAAAATCGCCGTCCGCCAGCCATAGACGCTCGCGATTGCGCGGCAGGTCCGGGAGCTTGCGCCAGAGTGGCCCCCACAATGTCTGCAAGTGGGGGTTGGACAGGCCGGCGGCCGGGCGGAAGGTGGCGGTGAGGCTGGGCATGCTGAGCGGCTCGTGATGTGCCTGCCTAGAGTGCCATGAAACACCGCCCTCGCGCCTGTGCTATTGGTCGCCAGCCGCGCGCCGCCACAGGGCGTAATGCACCTGGCCGGTCTTCTTCTCGCGGTGCAGGCGCCAGTTGCCTGGCATTGGCAGCGAAGAGGGCACGGCTTCGCTTTCGGTATAGATCCACGCCTGCTCGCGCAGCCACTGGCCCTGCTCCAGCAGGTGGCAGGTATTGGCCAGCAGGTCCTGGTGGAACGGCGGATCGAGAAACACCACGTCGAACTGCTGCTTGGCCGAGCCTTGCAGGTAGCGCAGGGCGTCGGTCTGCAGGATCTGCCCACGCGGGCAGCGCAGCACTTCAAGGTTTTCCTTGAGGTTGGCGATGGCCGTAGGGTTGCTGTCCAGCGCCACGGCATCCTTCGCGCCACGGGACAGGGCTTCAAGCACCAGCGCGCCACTGCCGGTGAAGGCATCGAGCACAAGGGCGCCTTGGATGTAGGGGGCCAGCCAGTTGAACAAAGTTTCACGCACGCGATCAGGGGTTGGCCGCAGGCCTTCGCCTTCCGGCACGGCCAGGCGGCGGCTGCGCCATTCGCCGGCGATGATGCGCAACTGGCCGGGGCCCTTGCTGGCGCCCGAGGCCGGGCGCGCGGGAGTGTTGGGTCTTGCCATTAGTGCTCCGGTACGCCGAGCGGCTGCTCGGCGGGTTTGTCAGTGGGGGCCGGCAGCGGTTGCTGCGCCACCTTCGGGCCGACGGTGACGATCACCAGCTTGTCCGCCGCGAGATGCTTGTTCATGGCGGCCTTGACCTGCTCGACGCTCAGTGCCTGGGACTGCTGCATGAAGTCCTCCAGCCAGCTCAGCGGCAGGTTGTAGAAGCCGATCGCGCCCAGCTGGCCGACAATGCTGGCGTTGCTGGCATTGGACAGCGGGAAGCTGCCGGCCAGCTCGCGCTTGGCATCGTCCAGTTCCCGCTGGGTCGGGCCGCTCTTCAGGTAGTCGGCCAGGATATCCTGGACCAGCTTGAGCGTGCCCTCGCTGAGTTCGGCGCGGGTCTGCAGGTTGATCATGAACGGGCCGCGCACCTGCATCGGGCTGAAGACCGAGTACACGCCGTATGTCAGGCCGCGTTTCTCGCGAACCTCGCTCATCAGGCGGGTGCCGAAGGCGCCACCGCCGAGGATCTGGTTGCCCAGCGACAGGGCCGGCCAGTCCGGGTCGTTGCGGTCGATGCCCAGCTCGGCCAGCATCAGGTGAGTCTGCTTGGACGGGAAGTCGATATGCGTAATCCCCGGCTTGGGCTCGACCGGTTGCTCCGGCTTGGCCAGTGCAGCGCCCTTGGGCAGGCCGGCAGAGACCTGCGCGGCGATGGCCTCGGCTTCGCCGCGGCTGAGGTCGCCGACCAGGGCGATCACCGCGTTGCCGGCGGCGTAAGCCTTGCCGTGGAAAGTGCGCAGCTGGGCCAGGGTGATGCCTGGAATGGACTCGGCGGTACCGTCGCTGGGGCTGGCATAGGGGTGCTGGCCATAGAGATTGGCGAACAGCGTCTTGCCGGCAATCTTGCCCGGGTTCTGCTTCTCGTACTCGAAGCCCGCCAGCAACTGGTTCTTGATGCGCTTGAGGGCGTCCTCGGGGAAGGTCGGCTGGCCCACCACCTCGGTGAACAGTTTCAACGCCGGCTCGCGTTTTTCCGTGGCGCTGAGGCTGCGCAGCGAGGCCACGGCCATGTCGCGGTAGGAGCCGTTGCCGAAGTCGGCGCCCAGGCCTTCGAAGCCTTCGGCAATGGCGGTGACGTCCTTGCCGGCCACGCCCTCGTTGAGCATGGCGTTGGTCAGAGTGGCCAGGCCTGGGGTGCCGCCGTCCTGGCTGCTGCCGGCGGCGAAGGTCACGCGCAGGTCGAACATCGGCAACTCGCGGGCCTCGACGAACAGCACCCGGGCGCCTTCGGCAGTGGTCCAGTGCTGGATGTTCAACTGGCGTCGGCTGGGGGCCTTGCCGTCCAGTTCGGCCAGCGATTGCAGGGTGTTGGCCGGGCGGGCCGCGGCGTCGGCCTGGCTTTGGCTGTCGGACTGGGCAGGGCGCGCCAGCAGCGCGGCGATGGCCACCACCAGCACGATGATCGCCAGGCCGAACAGGGTGTAACGGGGTGCGCTGCGATCACTCATGAGCGGACTCCTCGGGCAGTACATGGGCAACGCTCAGGCGTTCGCGGGTGAAATAGGTGCGGGCGGCGGCCTGGATGTCCTCCGGGGTCACGCGCTTGAGGTCGTCGAGTTCGCTGTCGATCAGCTTCCAGGACAGGCCGACCGTTTCCAGTTGCCCGATGGTGGTGGCCTGGCTGCTGATCGAGTCGCGGTCGTAGACCAGGCCGGCGATCACCTGGGCGCGTACGCGCTCGAGCTCTTCGGCGGTCGGTGGCGTGGTCTTGAGCTCGTCGAGCAACTGCCAGATGCCTTTCTCTACTTCGGCCAGGGTCTTGTGTTTCTGCACGTTGGGGGTGGCCGAGATCATGAACAGGCTGTCGCCGCGGGTGAAGGCGTTGTAGCTGGAGGAGGCACCGGCCACCAATTCCTGGCCGCGCTCCAGGCGTGCCGGCATGCGGGCGCTATAGCCGCCGTCGAGCAGGGCCGAGATCAGCCGCAGGGCGTTGACGCTGCGCGGGTCCTTGGCGGTGGCCAGGGCCGGGACATTGAAGCCGTAGATCAGGCTGGGCAGTTGCGTGCGCAGGTGCAGGGTGAGCAGGCGCTGGCCCGGCTCGGCCAGTTCCAGCGGCAGTTTGCTCGGCGGCACGGCGCGTTTGGGGATGGGGCCGAAGTACTTCTGCGCCAAGGCCCTGACCTCGTCTGGCTTGACGTCGCCGACCACCACCAGGGTGGCGTTGTTCGGGGCGTACCAGGACTCGTACCAATGACGCAACTCCTCGACCTTCATGCGCTCGAGGTCGGCCATCCAGCCGATGGTCGGCGTGTGGTAGCCGCTGGCCGGGTAGGCCATGGCGCGGAACAGCTCGAAGGCCTTGGCATTGGGCTGGTCGTCGGTGCGCAGGCGGCGCTCTTCCTTGATCACCTCGATCTCGCGGCTGAATTCGTCGGCTGGCAGGCGCAGGCTGGCCAAGCGGTCGGCTTCGAGCTCCAGGGCCACCGGCAGGCGATCGCGGGCCAGCACCTGGTAGTAGGCGGTGTAGTCGTCGCTGGTGAAGGCGTTTTCCTCGGCGCCGAGATCGCGCAGGATGCGCGAGGCCTCGCCGGGGCCGATCTTGGCGCTGCCCTTGAACATCATGTGTTCCAGGGCATGGGACAGGCCGGTCTGGCCCGGCGTCTCGTAGCTGGAACCGACCTTGTACCAGATCTGCGAAACCACCACCGGCGCCCGGTGGTCCTCGCGCACGACCACTTTCAGGCCGTTATCGAGGATGAATTCGTGGGTGGGTTGCACATCGGCGGCGAAAGCCGCCAGCGGCAGGCACAGCGTGCCGAGCAACAGGCCAGCGGCGCGGCGGGCTAGAGCATTCATACGGTGTTCAACCTGTTCGGCGGCCCGCTTGGGTTTAGCGTCGGCGGGCCAGGAGGTGCTAGGATACTGATCCGGTTGCCTGGCGACCATGCCTGTCGCCGTTCTGGCCTGCAGGCCCTTACGACAAAACGTTGCGCATGAACCCGCTGGCTTCACAGTAGTCTGTTCTGCGTGAGTTAAGAATTCCCGATGCGCCGCTGCTGGCCCATCGCTACCCTGAGATAGCCGTCTTCCATGTTTGGTTCCAACGACGACAAAAAAGCGCCGGCCGCGGCTGGCGAGAAGAAAGGCCTGTTCAGCTGGTTCCGCAAGAAGCCGGAACAAACTGCCGCCGAACAGCCGCAAGCCCCTGCACCGCAAGCGCCCGTCGAGCAGACCGCACCGGCTGCCGAGCCGTCGCAGGCACCTGTTCCTGAACCAGTGGTTGCCACGCCGCAGCCGGAGCCCGTGCCAGAGCCGGTGGTTGTAGCGCCGCAGCCGGAGCCCGTGCCAGAGCCGGTGGTTGCTGCACCGCAACCGGAGCTCGCTCCAGAGCCGGTGGTTGCAACGCTGCAACCGGTCGAGGTCGAAGTAACTGCGGCCCCGGTCAGCAACCTGGTCTTGCCTGTCGCTGAAGAGCCGGTGGCATTGGTCGAGGACCTGGAACCCAAGGCGCCGCCCGTCATCCCTGCCCGGCCGTCCGTCCAAACGGTAGCCGCTGCCATTGTCGCTCCAGCACCGGTTGTCGAAACCGCCCCGGTCGTTGTGCCGGCTCCAGTCGACCCTGAGCCTGTCGTCGTGGCGGCCGCCGAGCCGGCCAAACCTGGTTTCTTCGCCCGCCTCAAGCAGGGCCTGTCGAAAACCAGCGCCAGCATCGGCGAAGGCATGGCCAGCCTGTTCCTCGGCAAGAAGGTCATCGACGACGACCTGCTCGATGAAATCGAGACCCGGTTGCTGACCGCCGACGTCGGCGTCGAGGCCACCTCGACCATCGTCCAGAACCTGACCCAGAAAGTTGCCCGCAAGCAGTTGGCAGACGCCGATGCGCTGTACAAGTCGCTGCAGGAAGAACTGGCCGCGCTGCTGCGCCCGGTCGAGCAGCCGCTGAAGATCGAGGCGCAGAAAAAGCCCTACGTGATCCTTGTGGTTGGCGTGAACGGGGCTGGCAAGACCACCACCATCGGCAAGCTGGCGAAGAAGCTGCAGCTTGAGGGCAAGAAAGTCATGCTCGCGGCCGGCGACACCTTCCGCGCCGCCGCGGTAGAGCAGTTGCAGGTGTGGGGCGAGCGTAACCAGATCCCGGTGATTGCCCAGCACACCGGTGCCGACTCGGCTTCGGTGATCTTCGATGCGGTGCAGGCCGCCAAGGCCCGGAACGTCGATGTGCTGATCGCCGATACCGCTGGTCGTCTGCACACCAAGGACAACCTGATGGAAGAGCTGAAGAAGGTCCGTCGGGTCATGGGCAAGCTAGATGTCGAGGCGCCGCACGAGGTGCTGCTGGTGCTCGACGCCGGTACCGGGCAGAACGCCATCAGCCAGGCCAAGTATTTCAACCAGAGCGTCGAGCTGACCGGCCTGGCCCTGACCAAGCTGGATGGTACCGCCAAGGGCGGCGTGATCTTCGCCCTGGCCAAGCAGTTCAACATCCCGATCCGCTTCATCGGTGTGGGCGAGGGTATCGACGACCTGCGCACCTTCGAAGCCGAACCTTTCGTCAAGGCGCTGTTCGCCGAGCGTGAACCTTCATGATCCGATTCGAACAGGTAGCCAAGCGCTATCCCAACGGCCATGTCGGCCTGCACGAACTGAGCTTCCGGGCGCGTCGTGGCGAGTTCCTGTTCGTCACCGGTCATTCTGGCGCCGGCAAGAGCACCCTGCTGCGGCTGCTGCTGGCCATGGAGCGTCCGACCAGCGGCAAGCTGCTGCTGGCCGGGCAGGACCTGGGCCAGATCAGCAACGCGCAGATCCCGTTCCTGCGCCGGCAGATCGGCGTGGTGTTCCAGAACCACCAGTTGCTGTTTGACCGCACGGTGTTCAACAACATCGCCCTGCCGTTGCAGATTCTCGGGCTGTCCAAGGCCGAGATCGCCAAACGCGTCGACTCGGCGCTGGAGCGTGTGTCGCTGAGCGACAAGGGCGAACTGTTCCCGGCCGACCTGTCCACCGGCCAGCAACAGCGGGTCGGCATTGCCCGGGCCATCGTGCATCAGCCGGCCCTGCTGCTGGCGGATGAACCCACCGGTAACCTCGACCCGCGCCTGGCCGCCGAGATCATGGGCGTGTTCGAGGACATCAACCGCCTGGGCACCACGGTACTGATCGCCAGTCACGACCTGGCGCTGATCGCGCGCATGCGCCACCGCATGCTGACGCTGCAACGCGGCCGCTTGATCGGCGATGGGGAGGCCGGGCAATGAGCACCACACGTACACCAAAGGTTTCCGAGCGGGTCGCGCCGAAAGCCGCTGATCCGCAGCCATCGAAGAAAAAGCGTGGCGATCATGATGACGATGGTCCGGATTTGCGCAGCCTCCTGCACGCCTGGCTGGAAAGCCACCGTGCCAGCCTGGCCGACAGTTTGCGCCGCCTGGGCAAGCAGCCGATCGGCAGTTTCTTCACCTGCCTGGTGATGGCCGTGGCGCTGAGCATGCCCATGGGCCTGTCGTTGTTGCTCAAGAATGTCGAGAAACTCGGCGGCTCCTGGCAGCGCGCGGCGCAGATCTCGCTGTACCTCAAGCTCGATGCCAGCAGCCGCGATGGCGAGGCCCTGCGTGACGAGATCAAGGGCATGCCCGGCGTCGCCGAGGCGCAGTACGTCAGCCGCGAGCAGGCGCTGGAAGAGTTCCAGCAACAGTCGGGCCTGGGCGAGGCGCTGCGTGAACTGCCGGACAACCCACTGCCCGGCGTGGTGGTGGTGACCCCGACCGAGGTCGACAAGCCAGCCCTGGAAGCCTTGCGTCAGCGCCTCTCCGAGCTACCTCGCGTGGAAACGGCGCAGCTGGACCTGGTATGGGTCGAGCGCCTGGCGGCGATTCTCAAGCTGGGTGACCGGTTCGTCTTCGGCCTGGCGGTGATGCTGATTTCCGCGCTGCTGTTAGTAATCGGTAACACAATTCGTCTACATATCGAAAACCGCCGGGTCGAGATCGAAGTGATCAAGCTCGTCGGTGGCACCGACAGCTACGTACGGCGCCCTTTCCTGTACATGGGTGCCCTGTATGGACTGGGTGCGGGCGTGCTGGCCTGGGGCATCCTGGCGTTCGGCCTGAACTGGCTGAACGACGCGGTGGTCGGGCTTTCCGGCCTGTATGGCAGTGATTTCGCCCTGGGTGGCGTACCAGCCTCGGATGGACTTTCACTCTTGATCGGGGCGGTACTGTTGGGGTATATCGGTGCATGGATCGCAGTCGCTCGTCACCTGAACGAGCTTGCACCGCGATAAATGTTTCATGGCCAGTATTGACAAATTTTTCATTCTGGAACTTGTACAACGGTTCCTTGTCTATGCTGGCAGTGCCCAAAAGGCATGAGTCTGTAAGCCGGAGGTACTTGAATGACCAATTCGTTGCAACCTGCCTATGCCCTGGTTCCCGGTGCAAACCTGGAAGCCTATGTGCACACGGTCAACAGCATCCCCTTGCTGACGCCGGAGCAGGAGCGTGAACTGGCCGAGCGTCTCTATTACGAGCAGGATCTCGAGGCCGCTCGGCAAATGGTGATGGCCCACCTGCGTTTCGTCGTACACATCGCGCGTAGCTATGCGGGCTACGGGCTGGCCCAGGCCGACCTGATCCAAGAAGGCAACGTTGGCCTGATGAAGGCGGTAAAGCGCTTCAACCCGGAAATGGGCGTGCGTCTGGTGTCCTTCGCCGTGCACTGGATCAAGGCCGAGATCCACGAGTTCATCCTGCGCAACTGGCGCATCGTCAAGGTGGCCACCACCAAGGCCCAGCGCAAGCTGTTCTTCAACCTGCGCAGCCAGAAGAAACGCCTGGCCTGGTTGAACAATGACGAAGTGCATCGCGTTGCCGAGAGCCTGGGTGTCGAGCCGCGTGAAGTGCGCGAGATGGAAAGCCGCTTGAGCGGCCAGGACATGGCCTTCGATCCGGCGGCGGAAGCCGACGACGACAGCGCCTTCCAGTCGCCTGCGCACTACCTGGAAGACCACCGTTACAACCCGGCCGTGCAGCTGGAGGACGCTGACTGGAGCGACAACTCCACCAGCAACCTGCATGAAGCGCTGCAGGGCCTGGACGATCGCAGCCGCGACATCCTCTACCAGCGTTGGCTGGCCGAAGAAAAGGCCACGCTGCATGAGCTGGCAGAGAAGTACAGTGTGTCGGCCGAGCGTATTCGCCAGCTGGAGAAGAACGCGATGAACAAGGTCAAGGCATTGATCACGATCTGATCGGCGCCCTGGCTGGATTGAAAAGCCGCTGCTCTCGGAAGAGGCAGCGGCTTTTTTGTGTGTTGAAGCTGACTGGGGCGTGGGAGCGGGCTTTAACGCCTGCGCGAAGCATCCAGCTGCATCAGGTAGCTCGGCCCGCCCAACTGGCTCATCTGCCGGCGGATCCACCCCGCACGGCTTGCCACATAGGCGCTGGGGCGGCTGGCACTCCACTTGATCGGGCTTGGCAGCACGGCCGCGAGCTGTGCGGCCTGTTGTCGCGTCAGGCGGCTGGCATCCACGCCGAAGTGATAACGCGCCGCCGCCTGGGCACCGAACACGCCCTTGCCCCATTCGGCACTGTTCAGATACACCTCGAGTATCCGTTCCTTCGACCAGAACAACTCGATAAGGGCGGTGAACCAGGCTTCCAGCCCCTTGCGCAGCCAACTGCGCCCGGACCACAGGAACAGGTTCTTGGCCACCTGCTGGGTCAGCGTGCTGGCGCCACGCACTTTGCCGCCACGCTCGTTGTAAGCCAGCGCCGCCTGGATCGCAGGGATATCGAAGCCCCAGTGGCTGGCGAACTTCTGGTCTTCGCCGGCGATGACCGCCACCTTGAGCTCGTCGGAGATTTCCTCCCACGGCGTCCAGTCACGTTGCAGGTCGATCGGCTCGCCGCTGGCCCATGACTGCACCTTGCGCTCGACCATCAGCGCGGTGCCGGGCGGCGGCACCCAGCGCAACACCAGGACCACGGCGATGCTGCCAGCAGCGAACCAGAGCAGGACGCGGGAAAGGCGGCGAAGAAGGGATGACAGCATGGTGATGGCTTGGCCGGACCGTTGGAACGGGCCATTATACAGACCCCTCCCGAGGAGTCGTCCCATGCTTCGCAGCTTCCTGATGCTCGCCGCGTTCTTCGGCTTTACCGGCGTCGCCCTCGGCGCTTTCGCCGCCCATGGCTTGAAAAACCGTCTCAGCGCCGACTACCTGGCGATCTTCCATACCGGTGTCACCTACCAACTGGTGCATGCCCTGGCGATACTGGGCGTGGCGGTGCTGTCGGCGCACTTGCCCGGGCGCCTGGTTGGCTGGGCAGGTGGCTTGTTCGCCGTGGGTATCCTGCTGTTCTCCGGTAGCCTCTACGCCCTCACGCTCAGCGGCCTGGGCAAGCTCGGCATGATCACCCCGCTGGGCGGCCTGTGCTTCCTTGCTGGCTGGCTTTGCCTGGGGTTGGCCGCCTGGCGGCTGGGCTGACCGGTCGGTCCACAATCGCGACTAATGGCGTGTGTCGCCCTTGGGTTGCAGGGCGGATCGGGGCTAGAATGCGGGCCCCCAAAGAACAATGGTGGCCGTGCGCATGCGCATTCAACTGAACGGTGAACCTTACGAACTGCCCGCGGGCGAGAGCGTCGCGGCGCTGCTGGGCCGGCTGGAGCTGGCTGGCCGCCGGGTGGCGGTGGAACTGAACCTGGACATCGTGCCGCGCAGTCAGCATGAGAGCACGCAGCTCAAGGACGGCGACCAGGTCGAGGTGGTCCACGCCATCGGTGGCGGCTAACCGCCCTTGAAACCTCGCCAGCAAAGTCCCGCAATCTTCCCTGAGGAACAACGATGAGCAACGTTCGCAGCGACAAGCCCTTCATCCTGGCCGGGCGCACTTTCCAGTCGCGCCTGCTGGTCGGCACCGGCAAGTACCGGGACATGGAAGAAACCCGCCTGGCCACCGAGGCCTCGGGTGCCGAGATCGTCACCGTCGCCGTGCGCCGTACCAACCTGGGCCAGAACGCGGGTGAGCCGAACCTGCTCGACGTGCTGTCGCCAGACAAGTACACCATCCTGCCGAATACCGCCGGTTGCTTCGATGCGACGGAAGCGGTGCGCACCTGCCGCCTGGCCCGTGAACTGCTCGATGGCCGCAAGTCCCATGAGTCCAGGACGCTGGTGAAGCTGGAAGTGCTGGCCGACCAGAAAACCCTGTTCCCCAATGTGATCGAAACCCTCAAGGCCGCCGAAGTGCTGGTCAAGGAAGGTTTCGACGTGATGGTCTACACCAGCGATGACCCGATCATCGCCCGCCAGCTGGCCGAAGCCGGCTGCATCGCCGTCATGCCGCTGGCCGGCCTGATCGGCACCGGCCTTGGCATCTGCAACCCGTACAACCTGCAGATCATCCTGGAGGAATCCAAGGTGCCGGTGCTGGTCGATGCCGGCGTTGGTACCGCCTCCGACGCCACCATCGCCATGGAAATGGGTTGCGAAGCGGTGCTGATGAACTCGGCCATCGCCCATGCCCAGCAGCCCGTACTGATGGCCGAAGCCATGAAACACGCCATCGTTGCCGGTCGCATGGCCTACCTGGCCGGTCGCATGCCGAAAAAACTCTATGCCAGCGCCTCTTCGCCGCTGGATGGTCTGATCAAGTAAGAGCCCCTGATGACTGAATCGCAAGAAACGCCGATCTCCGAAGACGGCGAAACCCGCCCGCACCGCCGTATCAAGAGCTTCGTGATGCGCGCTGGGCGCATGACCGAAGGCCAGCAGCGCGGCCTGGACCAGGGCGGCCCGCAGTTCATCCTGCCGCTGGCCGACAGCCCGGTGGACTATGACCAGGTGTTCGGCCGTTCGGCACCGCGCACCCTGGAGATCGGCTTCGGCATGGGCCACTCGCTGCTGGAAATGGCTGCCGCATCGCCTGAGCTGGACTTCATTGGTGTCGAAGTGCACCGCCCGGGTGTCGGCGCGCTGCTCAATGGCGTGCTGACACAGGGGCTGAAGAACCTGCGGGTGTACGACTGCGATGCCATCGAAGTGCTCAACCGCTGCGTGGCGGACAACAGCCTTGACCGTCTAATGCTGTTCTTCCCCGATCCGTGGCACAAGGCGCGTCACCACAAGCGTCGGATCGTTCAGCTGGAGTTCGCCGAGCTGGTGCGCCGCAAACTCAAGCCCAGTGGCGTGTTCCACATGGCGACCGACTGGGAGCCCTATGCCGAGTACATGCTGGAAGTGATGAGCGCAGCGCCCGGCTATCGCAACCAAGCGGCTGATGGTACCTACGTGCCACGCCCGGAAGAACGTCCGATCACCAAGTTCGAGCGTCGCGGTGAGCGCCTTGGGCATGGGGTGTGGGATCTGAAGTTCGAGAAGGTGAGCTGAGCCGGGTTCGTTCCGTGCATCCCTTCGAACCTGCGAAATTGCAGGTACAAAAAAACCGCCTTGAGAAGGGCGGTTTTTTTATGTGGGCCTCGGGTTACGAAGCCTAGCCCACGAACATCACTGGAGACAGTCACAACTGGATCTTAGGATGGCCTCGAATACAGGTCAACCAAGGAAATATCCGGCATTACGTGTGACAGGACAGGTAACAGATCTGGTAAAGAGGTTCACGTAAGATCGATTTGCTCGCATGTGATTCATCCGGTGACGGGCCGGGAGCCCAAACGCCTTCTCGGCCCCTTCGACGTGACCTACGACTCGCGCCGGTGATATTTATCGAAGGGCCACCAACCTGGCCACTTCACTGGAGACAGTCACATGCTCTCCGAAGGTGTCGAAGTGCCGGTTAGACGCTGGAAGAATGGCCCAGCCAACACGGAGGCCAAGGCATATGAAGCGTTTGCTGAATACGCTGAGCCGCGTCTGGAAGTTCATTCGGATCCTGATCGTTTTCAGGACCGTCAGGGACTTCCTGCGTGATCACTTCGACGATGCCCATTAAGGGGTTAGTCGGGTGAGAAGCCGCCCTGGCCCGCCAGGGCGGCTTTTAGTGGACGCTCACCCCCGCCGATCAGCGACCACGCCGATCAAAACCAGCACCACCAGCAGCACCGGCGCCAGCGCATAGTTGTTGAACTGCCCCAGCCCCTTGACGATCCACGGCGTCGCATAGATCAGCGCCGCACCGCTGCCGATCATCACCAGCAGTGCCATGAACGGCACGCGCAGGGCGCCGGCCAGGCCGCCCAGGCGCCCCTCGACCCAGCCTTTGATATCGGTGCCGAACAGCACCAGCAGGCAGCCCACCAGGGCCAGCGAAATCTCCGAGAGGTTGCTGCGGCTCCAGCGGGAAACGGTCGAGAGCAGGTCAAGTACCAGGTCCATGGGTCATCCTTAATTCAAGAAGTACTGCAGCAGGTCGTTGAGGAACAGCTGGCCGCGCGGCGTGGCGGCCAGCCGATCCGGTTCGACCCGCAAAAGGCCTTTTTGTTCGGCTTCACGGCGGGCTTCGGCCAGTTGTGCAAGGGGCAGGCCGGTACGCAGGTTGAACAGCTCGGCCTCCACGCCGTCGGTGAGGCGCAGCGCGTTCATCAGGAACTCGAAGGGTAGCTCATCGGCCGGCAACAGCTTTTCGCCGGCCTTGAACGGCTTGGACGGGTTTAGGTAGTCCTTGGGCAGGCGGGTCTTCCAGGTACGCAGGATGCGCCCGTCCGGGAACGACAGCTTGCCATGGGCGCCGGCACCGATGCCGATGAAGTCGCCGAAGCGCCAGTAGTTCAGGTTGTGCCGCGCAGCACGACCGGCTTGGGCGTAGGCCGAGACTTCATACTGGCGGTAACCGTGGTCGGCCATCAGCGCCTGGCCGGCTTCCTGGATATCCCAGAGGATGTCGTCCTCGGGCAGCTCAGGCGGCTGGTTCCAGAACACCGTGTTGGGTTCTACCGTCAGCTGGTACCAGGACAGGTGCGTCGGCGCCAGTTCGATGGCCTGGCGCAGGTCGCCCAGGGCGTCGTCGAGCGACTGGTCTGGCAAGCCGTGCATCAGGTCCATGTTGAAGTTGTCGAAGCCCGCGGCGCGGGCCATATCGGCGGCGCGCACCGCTTCGGCGCCATTGTGGATGCGCCCGAGTCTTTCGAGCTTGGCGGGCTGGAAGCTCTGTACGCCGATGGACAGCCGATTGATGCCGGTCTGGCGGTAGGCCTTGAACTTCTCCTGCTCGAAGGTACCCGGGTTGGCCTCGAGGGTGATCTCGATGTCCGGGGCGAACGGGATGCGTTGCTCGATACCGCGCAGCAGGCGCCCAAGCGCGTCGGCGCTGAACAGGCTCGGGGTGCCACCGCCGAAGAAGATCGTGCTGATCGGACGGCCCTGCACGGCATGCATTTCCTGGTCTAGGTCGGCGAGCAGGGCGTCGATGTACTCGGCTTCCGGCAGGGTCGGGCCGGCCTGGTGCGAGTTGAAGTCGCAGTACGGGCATTTGCGCACGCACCAGGGAATATGGATATAAAGCGACAGCGGCGGGAGTTCGGGAAGGATCAGGCCCGCCGGCTGTAGCAACAGCTTTTCGCTCATGCCAGGCCCAGACGCTGACGCAGCAGGGCCATGGCGCGGGCGCGGTGGCTGAGCTGGTTCTTGTCGACAGGGGTCAGGTCGGCGCTGGAGCACTTGCGCTCCGGCACCCAGAACAGCGGGTCGTAGCCGAAGCCGTGTTCGCCGCTGGCCTCGAACAGGATACTGCCGTGCCACAGGCCTTCGCAGAGGATCGGCAGTGGGTCGTCGGCGTGCCGCACCAGGGCCAGAACGCAGACGAACTGCGCGCCGCGCTGGTCTTCAGGCACATCCTTGAGCGCATCGAGCAGCTTGGCGTTGTTCGCCGCGTCGCCCTTGCCGTCGGCATAGCGCGCCGAGTAGATACCCGGCGCGCCGCCGAGGAAGTCCACTGCCAGGCCCGAATCGTCGGCCAGCGCCGGCAGGCCGGAGATGCGGGCGGCGTTGCGCGCCTTGAGGATGGCGTTCTCGACGAACGACAGGCCGGTCTCCTCCGGCTCAACCTGGCTGAATTCACCAATCGAGCGCAGGTTCACGGACTCGCCGAGCATGGCCTGCAGTTCCTTGAGTTTGCCGGCGTTATGGCTGGCCAATACGAGTTGCTGGAAATTCATCATTCGCCTGGGAACACTTCCTGGTTGAAGCTGAGTTTATTGCTGACGCCGCCGGTCTCGACGTTGAGGTCGAAGGTGACGGTCTCGGCCTGGTCGATCTTGAACTGTGCGATGTAGTACACCGCACCCTGATCGGTAATCTGCTTGAACGACAACGGACTGCTGCGCCCGGTGAGATCTTTCACTGTGCCGCTGACTACCGCCATCGCGGGTTTGCCGGCCTTGAGCACGGCGATGTTGAGCACGCCCTGGTTCTTGCTGCGGGTCAGGCCCGTGGCGGCAGCTATGTCGGGTTGCAGCATGCTTGAGGTGAAGGCGCTGTAGTGGACCGTCACATCACCGAACACTTCCTTGCGCTCGGGCCTGGCGGCATCGGCAGCCAGTACCGGCAAGGCCAGGCACAGGCTGATCAGAAACAGTGCTAGTCGACGCATGATGCCATTCCTCCGTTGAGGGTCAGACCGCGAGCTGATGCTCCTGCAGGCCCGGGCTGCTGACCCGATAGATACCGATCTCACCTAGAAGATTAGGCCAAAGCCGCCCACCCAACCCGTTACGGTGCAGGTGGTCGACGGCGAGGCGGTCGAGGACCTTGGCCTTGCGCTCATGGCACAGGTTCTCGAAGTCCTCGAAGGTGCAGAAGTGGATGTTCGGTGTGTTGTACCAGGTATACGGCATGAAGTCCGAGACCGGCATGCGACCCTTGGTCGCCAGGTACCAGCGGCAGCGCCAGTGGCCGAAGTTGGGGAAGGTGATGATGCACTGGCGGCCCACCCGCAGCATTTCGTCGAGGATCCGGTCAGGGTATTCCACGGCCTGCAGGGCCTGGGTCATGACCACCACGTCGAAGCTGTTGCTGGCGAAGTTGCCCAGGCCCTTGTCCAGGTCCTGCTCGATCACGTTGACGCCCTTGGCCACGCAGGCGGCGATGTTGTCGGGGTCGATCTCCAGGCCGTAGCCGGTGACGTTCTTGCGCTCGCGCAGCGAGGCCAGCAGTTCGCCGTTGCCGCAGCCCAGGTCGAGTACCCGGCTGCCGGCGGGGATCCAGTCTTGGATGATTTCCAGGTCGGCTCTCATGGGATCCTCAGACGGCGATGCGGTTCATGTAGTTGGCGAAGCCCTGCATGTAGCGGGGGGTCGGGATGAGGAAGGCGTCGTGGCCGTAAGGCGAGTCGATGTCCAGGTAGCAGACGTTCTTGCGCGCGGCCATCAGGGCGTCGACGATCTCCCGCGAACGGGCCGGCGAGAAGCGCCAGTCGGTGGTGAACGACATGATGCAGTAGTCCGCCGTCACATGTGCCAGGGTCGCCGCCAGGTCACCGCCGTGGGCGGCGGCCGGGTCGTAATAGTCCAGTGCCTTGGTCATCAGCAGGTAGGTGTTGGCGTCGAAGCGCCCGGAGAACTCCTCGCCCTGGTAGCGCAGGTAGCTCTCGACCTGGAATTCGACGCTGTGGAAGTCGTAGTTGAGCTTGTCGCTCTTGAGCTCTCGGCCGAACTTCTCGCCCATCGAGTCGTCGGACAGGTAGGTGATGTGGCCGACCATGCGCGCCAGCATCAGGCCGCGCTTGGGGATCACGCCCTGGTCCTGGAACGAGCCGCCGTGGAACTCGGGGTCGGTGAGGATAGCCTGGCGCGCCACTTCGTTGAAGGCGATGTTCTGCGCCGACAGCTTGGGCGCCGAGGCGATGTCCACGCAATGGCGCACCCGATCCGGGTAGGTGATGGTCCATTGCAGCGCCTGCATGCCACCCAGGCTGCCGCCGACGATGGCGGCCCAGGTATGGATCCCCAGGCGATCGGCCAGGCGCGCCTGGCTGTGCACCCAGTCTTCCACGGTCAGCACCGGGAAATCGGCACCGTAGGGCTTGCCGGTGGCTGGGTTGAGGCTGCTGGGGCCGGTGCTGCCATTGCAACCGCCGAGGTTGTTCAGGCTGACCACGAAGAAGCGGTTGGTGTCGATCGGCTTGCCGGGGCCGATGCAGCTGTCCCACCAGCCCGGCTTGCGGTCGGTGGCGGCATGGTAGCCAGCGGCATGATGGTGGCCGGACAGCGCATGGCAGATCAGCACGGCATTGCTGGCGCTGCTGTTGAGGGTGCCATAGGTTTCGTAGATCAGCTCGTACGAGGCCAGGGCGCGGCCACAGGCCAGGGCCAGCGGTTCATCGAACCGGGCGATCTGCGGTGTTACCAGACCGACGGAATCTTCGGGAAGGACAGTGGACATCGACCCTGCTCACGCTTGACGGAGGCGTAAGTCTAAAGAGCGCTACCCCCAGCGGCAAGCAAAGGCTTGCCGCTGGATGCAGGGTGGGTCAGATCATCCGCCACAGCTCTTGCGGCATGCCGGCGTAGGCTGCCAGCTGGGGCATGAGGAACGACTGGATCACCTGGATGGCGATGAAGGCGAAGATCGGCGAAATGTCCATGCCGCCGAGGTTCGGCACCAGGCGGCGGAACGGCGCCAGCACCGGTTCGCTGATCTGGTAGGCCAGTTCTGCAGCAGGGTTATGGCTGTTCGGGGCTACCCAGGAGACGATCACCATGACGATCATGGCCACCCAGAAGATTTTCAGGAACAGCGAGGTGATGCCCAGGATCGACCACATCAGCAGGTGCAGGACGTCGCCGAAGGTGCCGTAGGTGACCATCAGCACGAAGGCCATCAGCAGCGCCTGGATGATGATCGACAGCAGCAGCGAGGAGGTATCCAGGCCAGCGATGCTGGGGACCACGCGGCGCAGCGGCTTGAGCAGTGGCTGGGTGGCGCGCACGGCGAACTGGCTCAGCGGGTTGTAGAAGTCGGCCTTGACCAGCTGCAGCACGAAACGCAGCAGGACGATCACCAGGTACAGGCTGACCAGGGTTTGCACCACGAAGATCGCGGCGCCGGACAGTGCATTCATCAAAAGCTCCTTATTTGCCCAGTTTCTCGGCCAGCTCGGCCGAGCGTTTCGCCGCGGCCTGCAGGGCCTGTTCGACGATGGCCTCGAAGCCGTTGGCCTGGAACGATTTGATCGCCGCTTCCGTGGTGCCGGCCGGCGAGGTCACGCGCCGACGCAGCTCGGCGGCGTCGACGTCGCTGGAAACCGCCATGCGGGCGGCGCCCAGGGCGGTCTGCAGGGTCAGTTGCGAGGCGGTCTCGCGCGGCAGGCCGAGTTTTTCGCCGGCAGTGGTCATGGCTTCGATCAGCAGGAAGAAATACGCCGGGCCACTACCGGAGACGGCTGTGACGGCGTCCAGTTGCTGTTCGTGCTCCAGCCACAGGGCGGTGCCCACGGCTGACAGCAGCTGTTCGGCCTGGCGGCGTTGTTCCATGGAAACTTCCCGGGTTGCGTACAAGCCGCTGACACCCTGACGCAGCAGCGCCGGGGTGTTCGGCATGCAGCGTACCAGGGGGATCGCGCCCAGCCAGGCCTGCAGGCTGGCGCAGGTGATGCCGGCGGCAATGGAAACCACCAGCTGGCCCGGTTTCAGGTTCGGCTTCAGTGTTTCGCAGACCGCTTTCATGACTTGCGGTTTGACTGCCAGGACGATCACGTCCACGCCATCGATAGCCTTGGCGTTGTCTTCGAAGGCTTCGATGCCGTGCTCGGCAGTGATGCGTGCGCGGGTTTCGGCACCTGGGTCGCTGGCGCGAATCAGTGCGGTGTCCAGGCCCTGGGCGCGCAGGCCGCCGATCAGGCTGGCGGCCATGTTGCCGGCGCCGATAAAGGCAATACGAGTCTTGCTCATGTCGGGTCCTTGTGGGGGAAGAGTGAGTTAAGCATGGAATCAGGCCTGGCCGTAGTCGCGGGCGCCGAACAAGGCGGTACCGATGCGGACCCAGGTCGCGCCTTGGGCGATGGCGGCTTCCAGGTCATGGCTCATGCCCATGGACAGGGTGTCCAGGCCGAGGCCGAGCTGGGCCTGCAGTTCACGCAGCGTGGCGAAAGCGGCCTCTTGCTCGGCGCGGTCCTCGGTAGGTTCCGGGATCGCCATCAACCCGCGCAGGCGAAGGCCGGGCAGGACGTTCACGGCCTGGGCCAGGGCTGGCAGTTCGGCGGGCGAGCAACCGGACTTGCTGGCCTCGCCGCTGACATTCACCTGCAGGCAGATGTTCAGCGGTGGCAGCTCGGCGGGGCGCTGCTCCGAGAGGCGTTGGGCAATCTTCAGGCGGTCCACGGAATGTACCCAGTCGAAGTGCTCGGTGATGGCCTTGGTCTTGTTCGACTGAATGGGGCCGATGAAGTGCCAGATCAAGGGCAGGTCGGAAAGCGCCTGTTGTTTTGTCAGGGCTTCCTGAAGGTAGTTCTCACCCATGTGGCACAGGCCAGCGGCATGAGCCTCGCGGATGGCGCTGGCGGGCTTGGTCTTGCTCACCGCCAGCAGCTGCACGCTGGCCGGGTCACGCCCGGCGGCCCGGGCCGCGCTGTCGATGCGGCGGGCAATGACGGAAATATTGTCTGCTAGGGTGGACATGGTTCGTCGCCGACGGCTTTGGGGTCTGCGGCATTCTACCTGCTTGATCGCCGTTGGGGAGTCTCATGGATGTGACCGACCTGCTGGGCCGGGCCGTGGCCGAGGGCGCCAGCGATCTGCACCTGGCCGTGGGCGAGCCGCCGTTGCTGCGCCTGGATGGCGAGCTGCAGCGCCTGGCGGTGCCGGTGCTGACCTGCGCAGCTCTGGAGCAGGGAATGGCCGGCCTGCTCGATGACCGGCAGCGGCGGCAATGGCTAAGCGGTGATGAACTGGACCTGGCGCTGAGCTTGCCCGGCGTGGGGCGGCTGCGCTTGAACCTGTTCCGCCAGCGCAATGGGCTGGGCGCAAGCGTGCGGCTGATCCCTGCGCGGGCTCCCAGCCTCGATGAACTTGAGCTGAACGATGTGTATCAAACCGTTGCGCAATGCCGGGATGGCCTGGTGCTGGTGGGCGGGCCGACGGGTAGCGGCAAGTCCAGCACCCTGGCGGCGCTGCTCGATCAGATCAATCGCGAACGCGCGTTACAGGTCATCACCCTTGAAGACCCTATCGAATTTATCCACAGCGGCCAGGCTTGCCTGGTCAACCAGCGGGAGATCGGCGTGCACAGCCGTGACTTAGCCCAAGGGCTGCGCAGTGCCCTGCGCCAGGACCCGGATGTGATCATGGTGGGTGAGTTGCGTGATCTGGAGAGTATCCGTCTGGCGTTGCGCGCGGCAGAAACCGGGCACCTGGTGCTGGCAACGGTGCACACCCGCTCGGCGGTGAGCAGCATCGACCGGCTGGTGGAGGTGTTCGCGGCCGACGAGAAGCCGCTGGTGCGCATGATGCTGGCCGAATCACTGCGCCTGGTGGTGGCTCAGGTGCTGGTCAGGCGGGTGGGCGGCGGCAGGGTCGCGGCACGGGAGGTGCTGATAGCGACGCCGGCGGTGCGCAACCTGATTCGCGAGGGGCGCATGGCACAGCTGCAGTCGGTGATGCAGGCGGGTGCGGCGCTGGGAATGCGGACGATGGAAGGGGCGATGCAGGCGCTCAGGCAGAAAGGGCTGGTTGATTAGCACTGCTGCCTGCTGGGGGCAATCGCGGAGCAAGTCCGCGATTGACGGTCTAGCGCTTGGCCAGGGCCAGCGTCTGCTGGTTTTTGGGCAGGACGCGCTTGGCGACCACGTAGTGCTTTTGCCAATAGGGTTTTTCCAGGCTGTCGATACTCACTCGCTTGCCAGTGCGTGGCGCGTGGATGAAGCGATCGTTGCCCAGGTAGATGGCTACGTGATTGACCCGGCGACTCTTGATGTTGAAGAAGATCAGGTCGCCCGGCTTGAGATCGCTCTTGGCCACCTTGACGCCCTGGCCCTGAGCCATCGCGTTGGAGGTGCGCGGCAGGTCGACATCGGCCACATCGTTGAACGCGTACTTGACCAGGCCGCTGCAATCGAAGCCCTTCTTCGGGCTGCTGCCGCCCCAGCGATAGGGCGTACCCAGTACGTTCACGGCGCGGCTGAGCACTTCGCTGCTCTGTTTGGGTGACATGGCCACGGCCTGCATGCCCACAGCTTGTTGCTGCTTGGCGGCGTTGGCCGGGCGAGCGCGCACGGAACTGCTGCGATACTGGATCGGGGTGCGTTTCACCGTGGCATCGGCGTTGGTCGTATAGCCGGTGAATCCGCTGGGAAGTCGTTGCTCACGGTTAGTGGCGTGGGCGGCCAGGGGTAACAAAAGGCAGAGGGTCAGCCATGTCTTGATAAAAGGTGGCATAGATGAAGCTCTTATAAGTGTTGGCGCGCAACTTTATAACAGCTTTTTGATCAGATTCTGATCCGTTGGTCGCTCAAGCACGTACCATATGTCGGGTCAAAACGAAAAAGTCACATTTTTCCTTAGAAAATTTTCGGCTATCCCACGAGGGCTTCGAATGAATGGTTATCAACAGGGTGCCCCCTCGCACGACACCCATAGCAAAGTTCTCGGCTACCTGCTGTGGATCTTCGGCTTTACCGGCTCGCACCGCTTCTACTATGGCAAACCGATCACCGGAACCCTCTGGTTCTTCACCCTGGGCCTGCTGGGCATCGGCTGGCTGATCGACCTGTTCCTGATCCCTTCGATGGACCGTGAGGCCGACATGCGTTTCGAGTCGGGCGGCGTGGACTACAACCTGGCGTGGATACTCCTGACCTTCCTCGGCATCTTCGGCGTGCATCGGCTGTATCAGGGCAAGTGGATCAGCGCGCTGATCTACCTGTTCACCGGCGGGTTGTTCCTGTTGGGCGTGCTGTATGACTTCTGGACGCTCAACAGCCAGATTTCCCAGGTCAACGCCGAGCGTCGCCGGGTATGAAAAAAGGCCTTGTCGCTACGAGCGGCAAGGCCTTTTTCATTACTGACGCCGCTGTTGCAGCAGCAGGTTGCTGAAACCTGCCCCGGCCAGTTGTTTCTGCGCCACGGTCAACTGTTCGCGGTTGCTGAACGGGCCGACCATCACGCGGTACCAGGTCTCTTCCTTCACCGTGCCCGACTCAACCTTGACCGCCTGGCCAAGCAGGATGATCTGCGCACGGACCTTGTCGGCATCGGCCTGCTTGCGGAACGATCCGGCCTGCAGGAAGAACTGGGTCGTGGCCGCTGGCTTGATCACCGGTGGTGCCGGTGGCGGTGTCTGGCCCAGCAGCGCGGCCTGGGCGCGGGCGGTGTCGATCTTCGCCGCTTCCGCAGGGGTGACCGGCGTGCTTGGCACGGGCGGTTGCGCCGGCACCGGCGGGGTTTTCTCCGGCACGGCCTCGGGCGGCACGATCACTTCCGACTCCGGCAGCAGGGTGTAGAAGTCATACTTCGGCTTCACTGGTTGCTGGGGCGTCGGTGTGGTGGTCTTGCTCGCTTCGGCGACTTTCTCCTGCTTATGTTGCTCGGGCTTGGTGCGCTTGATATCAGCGCCACCGGGCTCGAGTTTCATCAGGAAGACGATGAACGCCCCCACGGTCAGGCCGACCGCCAGCCACACCCAGCCGGGGATCGGCTGTTTGGCGGGTGGCTGGTGGCGGCTGGCGCCGCGCTTGGGCGCGGGCTTTTTCTTTGCAGCCAACTTACATGCGCTCCAGGGTTTCCAGGCCAAGCAGCTCCAGGCCCTGCTTGAGGGTGCGACCGGTCAGGGCAGCCAGGCGCAGGCGGCTTTGCTGTTGTTCGGCGGTTTCGGCAGAAAGGATCGGGCAGTTCTCGTAGAAGCTGGAGAACAGGCCGGCGAGGTCGTACAGGTAGGTGCACAGCACGTGAGGCGTGCCTTTTTCGGCGACGTTATTGAGGATTTCGCCGAACTGCGCCAGGCGCGCGGCCAGGTCCTGCTCGTGCGCTGCCTGCAGGACGATGCTGCCATCGACTTTGTCGAAGCCCTTGCCGAGCTTGCGGAACACGCCGGCCACGCGGGTGTAGGCGTACAGCAGGTACGGCGCGGTGTTGCCCTCGAAGTTCAACATCAGTTCGAAGTTGAAGCTGTAGTCGCTGGTGCGGTGCTTCGACAGGTCGGCGTACTTGACCGCGCCGATGCCGACCACTTCACCGATGTGGCGCAGCTCGTCCTCGGCCAGCGACGGGTTCTTCTCCTTGACCAGCGCATAGGCGCGGTCCTTGGCCTCGGTGAGCAGGTCGATCAGCTTGACGGTACCGCCATCGCGGGTCTTGAACGGGCGGCCATCGGCGCCGTTCATGGTGCCGAAGCCCATGTGTTCCATCTTCATCGGGTGGCCGACAAAACCTGCGCGGCGGGCCACTTCGAACACCTGGTTGAAGTGCAGGGCCTGGCGCTGGTCGACGAAGTACAGGGCGCGGTCGGCCTGCAGCTTGTTGCTGCGGTAGCGCACGGCGGCCAGGTCGGTGGTGGCGTACAGATAGCCGCCATCGGCCTTCTGCACGATCACCGGCAGTGGCTCGCCTTCGGCATTCTTGAACTCTTCGAGGAACACGCATTGGGCGCCTTGGTCCTCGACCAGCAGACCCTTGGCCTTGAGGTCGGCGACCACGTTGGCCAGGTCGTCGTTGTAGGCGCTCTCACCCATCACGTCGGCCATGGTCAGCTTGACGTTGAGCAATTCGTAGGTCTTCTGGCAGTGCGACAGGGAGATGTCCTTGAAGCGCGTCCACAGCGCCAGGCACTCGGGATCACCGGCCTGCAGCTTGACCACCAGCCCGCGGGCGCGGGTGGCGAACTCTTCGGACTCGTCGAAGCGTTTCTTCGCCGCGCGGTAGAAGTTCTCCAGATCCGACAGCTCGTCACTGGTGATCGGGTTTTCCTGGAGGTAGGCCATGAGCATGCCGAACTGGGTACCCCAGTCACCCACGTGGTTCTGGCGGATGACGTCGTCACCGAGGAACTCCAGTACCCGTGCAACGCTGTCGCCGATGATGGTCGAACGCAGGTGGCCGACGTGCATCTCCTTCGCCAGGTTCGGTGCCGACATGTCGATCACCACCTTTTCCGCCGGGCCGGCCTTGCGCACGCCCAGATGGCCATCGGCCAGGGCAGCGTCGAGGCGGCCTGCCAGCGCTTCGGTGTTCTGGAAGAAATTGAGGAAGCCGGGGCCGGCGATCTCGGCCTTGCTTATGTCGGCGCTGGCCGGCAGGGCGGCGATGATCTTCTCGGCCAGGTCGCGCGGCTTCATGCCGGCCGGCTTGGCCAACATCATGGCGATGTTGCTGGCGAAATCGCCGTGGGTCTTGTCCCGGGCGTTTTCCACCTGGATCGCCGGCGTCAGCCCTTCAGGCAGCACACCGTCGGCGACGAGTTGGGTGAGGGCTTGCTGGATCAGCTGGCGAATGGTGTCTTTCATGGGGTTCTCTTTTCGACCGCAAGCGCGGTGGAGCGCTTCGATGCGCAGGTGGAAAAACTGGGCATTATCCGTTGCCGGGGGCGGGTTGCCAACCTTTTGGGGCGAGCCCGCTCCTACGCCAAACCTCAAACAGTCAGTAAAGGTCGACCGGATCGACGTCCAGCGACCAGCGCACTTGCCGCCCCGATGGCATCTGCTCCAACACTAGCAACCAGGCACTGATCAGTCGATGCAGGGGGGCACGGGCATTGGCCTGGAGCAATAGTTGCGCACGGAATCTGCCCGCCCGTCGCTCCATGGGGGCCGGCACCGGGCCGAGCAACTCGATGCCGTGCAGGCCCTGCTCGGCAAGTATGCGCTCGGCAGCGGCGCAGGCTTCGTCAAGGAAGCCTTCCGCCTGGCCCGGCTTGTGCGCGTCGGCGCGCAGCAGTGCCAGGTGGGCGAACGGCGGCAGTCCGGCCGCACGGCGCTCGCTCAAGGCCTGTTCGGCAAAGGCGAAGTAGCCCTGTTCGGTCAACTGCACCAGTAACGGGTGGTCTGCCAGGTGGGTCTGCACGATGACTTTGCCCGGTTCCTCGGCGCGCCCGGCCCTGCCGGCCACCTGGACGATCAGCTGGGCCATGTGTTCGCCGGCGCGAAAGTCGCCGGAGAACAGCCCGCCGTCGGCATCGAGGATCGCGACCAGGGTGACGCGAGGGAAATGATGCCCCTTGGCCAGCATCTGGGTGCCGACCAGGATGCTCGGCTGACCACGCTGGATAGTGGCGAACAGGTTGTGCATGGCGTCCTTGCGCGAGGTGCTGTCGCGGTCCACACGCAGGATCGGGTAATCCGGGAACAGCACCTTCAGACGCTCCTCGGCACGCTCGGTACCGGCGCCCACGGGACGCAGGTCGACGTGGGCGCATTGCGGGCACTGCAGCGGCAGGCGCTCGTCGTAGCCGCAATGGTGGCAGCGCAGCACGGCGGAGCGCTGGTGCACGGTCATGCGCGCATCGCAACGTGGGCATTCGGAGAGCCAGCCGCAGTCGTGGCACAGCAATGTGGGGGCGAAGCCGCGGCGGTTGAGGAACACCAGCACCTGCTGGCCGGCCTCGAGTGTCTGGCGGATGGCCTGCTGCAACGGGCCGCTGATGCCGCTGTCCAGTGGCAGGCTGCGTACGTCCAGGCGCAGGAAGCGGGGCGCCTTGGCGTCGCCGGCGCGCTGGTTCATGCGCAGCAGGCCGTAGCGGCCACTGTGGGCGTTGTGCAGGCTTTCCAGCGACGGTGTGGCCGAGCCCAGCAGGATCGGGATGTTCTCCTGGTGCGCACGCACCACGGCCAGGTCGCGGGCGTGGTAGCGCAGGCCTTCCTGCTGTTTATAGGAGCCGTCGTGCTCTTCGTCGATGATGATCAGGCCCGGGTTCTTCATCGGGGTGAACAGCGCCGAACGGGTGCCGATGATGATGTCCGCATCGCCATCACGTGCCGCCAGCCAGGCGTCCAGGCGCTCGCGATCGCCCACCGCAGAATGCAGCAGGGCGATGCGCGCGTTGAAGCGCTGCTCGAAGCGTTGCAGGGTCTGCGGGCCGAGATTGATCTCGGGGATCAGGATCAGGGCCTGCTTGCCGGCCTCGAGCGTTTCGCGGATCAGCTGCAGGTAGACCTCGGTCTTGCCGCTACCGGTGACGCCGGCCAACAGGTAGGCATGGAAGGCACCGAAGCCCGAGCGCACAGCCTCGAAAGCAGCGCGCTGTTCTTCGTTGAGCGGTAGTTCCGGTTGGGCCAGCCAGTGCTCGTGGCGCGCGGCCGGCAGGTGGCGGCGTACTTCGACTTCCACCATCTCCTTGGCCAGCAGCAGGTCGAGGCTGTCTTTGTTCAGGCCAAGCTTGCTCAACAGGCTGTGGGCCACGCCGTGGGGGTGCTGCGACAGGGTCTTGAGGGCGTCGCGCTGGCGCGGGGCACGGGCGATGCGGGGGTCTTCCAGGCGCGCACCGGGCGCGACATGCCAGAAGCGTTCCTGGCGTGCCTCGGCCGGTTCGCCCTGGCGCAGCAGCGTCGGTAGGGCCCAGTTGAGGGTGTCGCCCAGGCTGTGCTGGTAGTACTGGGCCGTCCACAGGCACAGCTTGAACAATGCCGGCGGCAGGGGTGAGACAGGGTCGAGCAGGGCGCTGGCTGGCTTGAGCTTGTCGGCAGGCACTTCGCTGTGCTCGGCGACTTCTACCAGCACCCCGATCATCTCGCGGCGGCCGAACGGCACGCGGATGCGCATGCCGGGCGTCAGTGCCTGGCGTGCCATGCTCGCGGGTGCCCGGTAGTCGAACAGGCGACGCAGGGGCGAGGGCAGGGCAAGGCGCAGAATGACGTCGGACACGCGGAAGGTCTCTGGAGGGCGTTTCACAAATCAGGCGAGCCTAGCAGACGACGGTCGGTGCAAGCGACAACTTGCGCTACGGCCGCTCTCTGGTATTATTCGCCGCCTAATTACGTGCGGTATTCAACAATAGGTGTTGGGTGGCGGCACGCAGCTCGAGGAAGTGACCATGAAAGCAGATATTCATCCGAACTACGAAGTAGTTGCAGTCACCTGCAGCTGCGGCAACAAGTTTGAAACTCGTTCGACCATGGGCAGCGTCCTGGCAATCGACGTTTGCAACCTGTGCCACCCGTTCTACACCGGTAAGCAGAAAGTCCTGGACACCGGCGGCCGCGTACAGAAGTTCGCCGATCGCTTCGGCATGTTCGGTGCCAAGAAGTAATCATGCACATGGCGAAGCCTTCGGGGTTCGCGCTGTTGCAAAAGAAGGCGCCCCTTGTGGGCGCCTTTTTTGTGGCCGCGATCTGGCATTTCCCGGCCCTGGCCTTCTGCCCGAGGCCCGACAGGGTGCAAGCGGTGGCGGTACGTCACGTGGTCGATGGCGACACCTTGCGCCTGAGCGATGGGCGCAGCGTGCGGTTGATCGGTATCAACGCCCCCGAAATCGGCCGCAAGGGGCGCTCCAGCGAACCTTATGCCGAGGCTGCCAAAAAGCGCCTGCAGGCGCTGGTGAAGGCCAGCGATGGCCGTGTCGGGCTGGTTCCGGGCGTCGAACCCAAGGACAAGTACGGCCGTATCCTGGCGCATATCTATGGCCGCACTGGCAACAATCTGGAAGCACAACTGCTCAGCGAGGGCCTGGGCTACCAGGTGGCCATTGCACCCAACGTGCAGCTGTCGGGCTGCCAGCAGCAGGCCGAGCATCAGGCACGCCAGGCCAGGGCAGGGCTGTGGAGACAATCACCGGTCACGCCTGGGCGCGAGGTGCGGCAATCCGGATTCGCGGTGATCGGCGGCAGGATCAACGGGATCGAGCGTAATCGCAGCGGCATCTGGCTGGAGCTTGACGAGAACGTGGTCCTGCAGGTTCCCGCTCGTCTGCAGCGCCACTTCCCCGCCAGCTTCTTCGCTAACCTCAAGGGACGCCAGGTCGAGGCGCGTGGCTGGGTGCTGGATCGTTCCCGCAAGGGCGGGCTCAAGCCTGGGCAGCGACGCTGGCTGTTGCCATTGACCGATCCGAGCATGTTGGCGCTTGTTTCTGGCTAAATAGTTGTAGACATTTTGCTATTGGATTGTACACACTGGCTCCCGTAAGCCCCGTGGGTTATAGCGTAAAGTCGTAGGCCAAAGGCCTTGACACATAGTGACCGGGCAGTCTTGTCGCCCCCCGGCTCTTTGCGTATCCTCGGCGGTCCGTCAGAACAGTAAATAGCGGAATGCCCATCATGTCAGACCTGAAAACCGCCGCTCTCGAATACCACGCTCAGCCTCGTCCGGGGAAACTGAGCGTCGAGCTCTCCAAGCCAACCGCCACCGCCCGTGACCTCGCCCTGGCCTACAGCCCGGGTGTCGCCGAGCCTGTGCGCGAGATCGGCCGTGATCCGGAGCTGGCCTACAAGTACACCGGCAAGGGCAACCTGGTTGCGGTGATCTCCGATGGCACCGCCATCCTCGGTCTGGGTGATCTCGGCCCGCTGGCCTCCAAGCCGGTCATGGAAGGCAAGGGTGTTCTGTTCAAGCGTTTCGCCGGTATCGACGTGTTCGATATCGAAGTCGAGTCGGAGAGCCCGCAAGCCTTCATCGACACCGTTCGCCGCATCTCCATCACCTTCGGCGGCATCAACCTGGAAGACATCAAGGCACCTGAGTGCTTCGAGATCGAGCGCACGCTGATCGAGCAGTGCGACATTCCGGTCTTCCACGATGACCAGCACGGCACCGCGATCGTTACCGCGGCCGGCATGATCAACGCCCTGGAAATCGCCGGCAAGAAGCTCGAAGACGCCAAGATCGTCTGCCTGGGCGCCGGTGCCGCGGCCATCTCCTGCATGAAACTGCTGGTGAGCATGGGTGCCAAGGTCGAGAACATCTTCATGATCGACCGCAGCGGCGTGATCCACGCTGGCCGCGACGACCTGAACCAGTACAAGGCCCAGTTCGCCCACGCCACCGACAAGCGCACCCTGGCTGATGCCCTGGACGGCGCAGACGTGTTCGTCGGCTTGTCCGGCCCGAACCTGCTGAGCGCCGAAGGCCTGAAGTCGATGGCCGCCAACCCGATCGTGTTCGCCTGCTCGAACCCGGACCCGGAAATCGCCCCGGAGCTGGCTCACGCCACCCGCAGCGACGTGATCATGGCCACCGGTCGTTCCGACTACCCGAACCAGGTCAACAACGTACTGGGCTTCCCGTTCATCTTCCGTGGTGCCCTGGACGTTCGCGCCAAGCGTATCAACGAAGAGATGAAGATCGCTGCCGCCATCGCCCTGAAGGACCTGGCCAAGCTGCCGGTGCCGAAGGAAGTGTGCGAAGCCTATGGCGTGCAAGCCCTGGAGTTCGGCCGTGAGTACATCATTCCGAAGCCGCTGGATGCCCGCCTGATCACCGTGGTTTCCGATGCCGTGGCCAAGGCCGCCATCGAGTCCGGTGTGGCCACTCTGCCGTATCCGAAGCACTACCCGCTCAAGAGCGTGGATGACGTGTTCAACGGCTGATCCAGTCGTAGCGTCATGAAAAAGCCCCGGCTCGCAAGAGTCGGGGCTTTTTGTTGGGCGCGGAAAACATCGCGAGACCTGTCCGTTCCCACAAGCACCTGCCTACGTTCGTGCGTGGGGGCGGGCTTGCCCCGCGAAGGGTCGATGGATCAGAACAGATCCATCGGCGCTGCTTCATCTGCCGGCAGCGGGCTGCCCGGTGCTGCGCCGTTGCCCAGTTCGTCCGCCGACGGTGGCGAGTCCTCGGCCTTGAACAGTTCGAAGTAGGCGTTCGGCGTGCTCGGTGTAGCGGCGCGGCCGCTGATTGGGTCGACGCGCAGGCTGAGGATGCCTTCGGGTTCGGCAGGTGGGTGCTCGGGCATGCCCTTGAGTGCGGCGCCCATGAAGCTCATCCAGATCGGCAGGGCCACGGTGCCGCCGTATTCGCGGCGCCCCAGGGTTTCCGGCTGGTCGAAGCCGACCCACACGGTAGTGACATAGTCAGCGTTGTAGCCGGAGAACCAGGCGTCCTTGGACTCGTTGGTGGTGCCGGTCTTGCCCGCCAGGTCCGAGCGGCCAAGGGCCAGAGCTCGGCGGCCGGTACCGCGCTTGATCACGTCCTGCAGCATGGTGGTGAGAATGTACGAGGTGCGGCCATCGATGATCTGCTCGGCAACGGCGGGCGCCTGAGGCACTTGTGGGGGCGGGGTGACCTGGCCTGCGGCCGACAGCGCTTCGCCTGGCATCGGGGCGGTGCTGATGGGTGCCTCAGGTGCGGCGAGGCCGGCCTGGTCCTGGCTGCCCTGCGGTACGCGTGGCGGGTTGGCGGTGAACAGGATTTCGCCGTTGCGGCTCTCGACACGCTCGATAAGGTACGGGCTGATCTTGTAGCCGCCGTTGGCGAAGGTGCTCCAGCCGGTGGCGATCTCCATCGGCGTGAGTGTCGCGGTGCCCAGTGCCAGCGACAGGTTGCGCGGCAGGTCCTGTTTGTTGAAGCCGAACTTGGCGATGTAGTCGATGGTGCGATCCACGCCCATCGCCTGCAACAGGCGGATCGATACGAGGTTGCGCGACTTGTACAGCGCTTCGCGCATGCGGATCGGGCCGAGGAAGGTGTTGGTGTCGTTCTTCGGGCGCCAGACCTTGTCCAGGTACTCGTCGACGAACACGATCGGAGCATCGTTGACCAGGCTGGCGGCGGTGTAGCCGTTGTCCAGGGCGGCGCTATAGACGAAAGGCTTGAAGCTCGAGCCTGGCTGGCGCTTGGCCTGCATGGCGCGGTTGTAGTTGCTCTGCTCGAAGGAGAAACCGCCGACCAGCGCACGGATGGCGCCGTTGTAAGGGTCGAGGGTGACCAGCGCGCTCTGGGCGGCAGGAACCTGGCTGAACTTGAGCTTGCCATCCTCCTGGCGTTGCAGGCGCACCAGGTCGCCGACCTGGGCCACATCGGCCGCTGATTGCGGCGAGCGCCCCTGCGAGTTGCTGTTGAGGTAAGGGCGGGCCCATTTCATGGTGTCCCAGGCGACGTTTTCCTCCAGGCCGCCACGGGTCATCACCTTCAACCCGGTCTTCTCGACCTGGGTGACGATGGCGGGCTCCAGGCCACCCAGGGTGCGTTGCTTGCTCAGCTCCTGCAGCCAGGCCGCACGCGTCTTGCCAGGGAAGCGCGCCTCGGGGCCGCGGTAGCCGTGGCGTTCGTCGTACTCGCTGAGGCCGTTGAGGACTGCGCTGTTGGCCATCTGCTGCATGTCGCTCGGCACCGTGGTGGTGACCCGGAAGCCTTCGGTATAGGCGTCGCTGCCGTAGCGACCGACCATCTCGGCCCGGGCCATCTCGGCGACGTACGGCGCATTCACTTCCGGGGTCGGTACGTGGTAGCTGGCATTCAGCGGTTCAGCCAGGGCGGCCTGGTAGCTGGCTTCATCGATCTTGCCGAGTTTGTACATGCGCCCGAGGATCCAGTCGCGGCGCTCCTTGGCGCGTACCGGGTTGGCCAGCGGGTTGAAGCGCGAGGGTGCCTTGGGCAGGCCGGCGATCATGGCCATCTGCGCCAGGCTGACGTCGCGAATCGACTTGCCGTAGTACACCTGTGCCGCGGCGTCGATGCCGTAGGCACGGTTGCCCAGGTAGATCTTGTTGACGTACAGCTCGAGAATTTCGTCCTTGGTCAATTCCCGCTCGATCTGCAGGGCCAGGAGAATCTCGTTGGTCTTGCGCGAGAAGCTGCGTTCGCTGGTGAGGAAGAAGTTCTTCGCCACCTGCATGGTGATGGTGCTGCCGCCGCTCTGGATGTGTCCGGACTTGACCAACTGCGAGGCCGCGCGCATCAGGCTGCTAGGGTCGACGCCATAGTGGTTGAGGAAATTGTCGTCCTCAGCGGACAGAAGCGCCTGGATGAACTGTGGGGGAATTTCCTGGAACTTGATCGGCGAGCGCCGCATCTCGCCGAACTCGGCGATCAGCTTGCCGTCGCTGCTGTAGACCCTCAGGGGGATTTGCAACTGGACGCTTCTGAGCGCGTCGACCGAGGGCAGGCTGGGACTAAGATACAGAAACGCACCGCTCACACCGAGAACGAGCGCGCAGATGACGGCGACGAGAGACCACCAGAAGAACTTCAGCAGGCGTATCAAGGCTTTTGGGTGTCCAGGTTGAGAGTGGATTGCGCGCAGGGCCGGCGGGCAGAAAAACGCTGGCCATTATAAGCATTTTTCGCCCCGTCGGGTGACCGCCCGGGGAGAGGGACGACCGCCTGCGCCGCAAGGGGGCAGGCAGCCAATGACCAGGAAGGAACAGCCATGCTTGGACGCTTTGGCAGGGACGCCGGTTCACTGCTGGGGGTGGAAATCGCCTCCGACGCCGTACGGATGCTGCACCTGCGCCGCCAGCGTGGCGGTTGTCGGGTGATGGGTTGGGCGCAAGAGCGCCTTGGTGACGCGCCAGGCAGCTCATTGGGGCGTGACGAGGTGGAGTGCCTGGTCGCGGGGCTGCGACAGGCACATGCCAGGTGTCGGACTTCGCAGTCCCGGGTCGCCCTGGCGTTGCCTGCATCGCAGGTCATCTGCAAGGTTTGCCGCCTGCCTGCAGGGTTGCCCGGCCATGGCGTCGAAGCCGCCTTGCTTGCACAGGCCGAGCAGCTGTTTCCCTTTCCTGTGGAAGACCTTGCCCTGGATTTCCAGGTGTATGGCCCATGCGCGGAGGATGCCGGGCAGGTCGAGGTGTTGGTGGTGGCCTGTAGGCAAAGTCAGCTCGACCCACTGGAGCGCGTGTTCGCGCAAGCCAGCCTGCAGTTGGTAGCTGTGGAGGTGGACAGCTTTGCGTTGCGCCGGGCATTGGTGGCCGAGGCGCAGGCAAGCGTCACGGCGCTGCTGCAGTTGGAGCGGGACGAGGTAGTCCTGCATCGTTGGCAGGGAGGCCACATACCGCATCGGCAGCGCTGTGTCGTGCCCTCTGTGGCGCGTTGGGCCGAGGCTGTCGAGGGGCTCTGGCAGTCGGGTGCCCAGGGCGCGTTGGAGCAAGTTGTGTTGTTCGGGGCCACCGCCGATGAGGTTCGGGCAGCAGAGCTGTCCGAGCGTCTGGGCGTGAAATGCCATGTCGGCCGCCCGGGGCCTCTGGCCGGCGAATTCGATGAAGCCAGCGTGCCCGCTGCCGCCATGGCCTTGGTCTGTGGCTTGGCAATGGGAGGCCTGGCATGAAAGGACGACTGAATCTGATGCCCTGGCGCGAACAGCGCCGGGCAAGCGTTGTGCGGCGATTCCAGATCACCCTGGTCGCCACGCTGGTGGTGGCGCTGTGCGGGGTCATGTTGCTCGATCGAACGGCGCGGTCGCGTCTGGCCAGACAGGCGCAGGTTGTCGCCACGCAGCAGGTGGCCGTTGAGCGGTTGGACGCTTCGCTGCGGCAGATCGATCAGTTGCGTGAAACACGGGATGCGTTGTCGGCCGAGCAAGCGGCGGTGTCTGCGCTGGACGCAGCGCGAGCGCAGTTGCCTGGGCTGTTTCTCGCATTGGAGCAGGCAATGCCCGAAGGCGCGCGCTTGACCGAGGTGGGTGTGGAGGACGGGCATCTGCGCCTTACCGGATTGGCAGCCTCTGCTTCAGTGGTGGCCCGGCTTATGCGCGGCTTGGAGCAGGTAGCGATGGTACGGGACCTGCAGCTTGTTCACTTGCGGCGTCATGGCCAGGGCGATGAATTCCTGCTGGCGGCGCGCTTGTTGGCGGGTGAGTCATGAACCGCCTGTGGGCCCAGGATTGGCAGGGCCTGGCGGCCCGGTCCCGGTTGTTCCGGTGGATGGTGGCAGCAGGGTTGCTGTTTCTGGTGGCTTTTGTGGGTTATTTCGCCCGCCTGCGTGAGCCGCTCAATAGGCATGCCGAGGCAGTCCAGAGACAGTTGCAGCTACAGGGCGTCCTGGAGGATGGGGCGGGAAAACTTGTCGAGCTGGAGCGAGCGCAGCAGGCTCTGGAACAAGCCAGGATGGGTCTGCAAGCGTTGCGATGGCGACTGGCTGCGGGCGAGGGCATGAGTGAACTGCTTGACCAGTTGGCCTTGTCGGGCCATGAGCATGGCCTGTCGTTCGAACGCATCGAGGTAAACGAAGCGCTGCAGGCAGCAGGGTACCGTCTGCAGCCTCTGGATATCAGCGTGCACGGGCGCTACCCGGCGTTGCGCTTATGGCTTGAGCAGTGGCTACAGCAGTTGCGTTTGCTGAACGTGCCCCATCTCAGGTTGGCCTTGCAGGAAGAGGGCACAGGGGTGGTTGGCGCACGGTTGCTGATACATGCCTATCACCCAGGGGAAGAGCTACCCGTGCCGGCTGCGCTGGCGGATGAACCTGCCCAGGCTGCTCTGTCGAAGGCCACGTTCGATCCATTTCAGGCCTGGTTGCCCGCCACACAGGGTAAAGAGCTGCGGCATATTCCCTTGGCGCGACTGGAAATGGTCGGAAGCCTGTCCCAGTCAGGGCGCCGGCAGGCATTGTTGCGTTCGGCGGGGCACGTGTATCGGGTCGGTCAAGGTGACCGGCTCGGGTCGGATGAAGGGGTCGTGGTGGCAATCGATGCCGATCGGCTGGAGGTCCGCGAGCAGATCTACCTTGGCGGGCGTTGGCAGGCGCGTTCCAGGTATCTGGTGCTTGTAGAACGTGAGCAAGGAGAGGTCAGGGATGAGGCCGAGACGATGGTTGAGCGGCGTGGGGTTGATGTTGAGCATCCTGGCGGTGCAGGCAGCGGAGCTTCAGGGTGAGCCGATGTCGCTCAACTTCCAGGATGTCGAGCTGCGCTCGGTGCTTAAGGTCATGGCCGAGCACGCCGGCGTCAACCTGGTTGCCAGTGATTCGGTGCAGGGACGGATAACCCTGCGCCTGGAGGACGTGCCCTGGGGGCAGGCGCTCGACCTGGTGCTGCGCAGCAAGGGGCTGGGTAGGCGCCAGGAGGGCAATGTGCTGCTGATCGCCCCCGTTGCGGAGCTGGCCGGGCAGGCCCGGGGCATGGGCGAGGAGGTGTTGCTGGAGCCCTTGCGGCGTGAACTGATCCCGGTCTTTCATGCCAAGGCCGCCGAGCTGGCGGAGCTGTTGCTGGCGAGCCTGGCCGATGACGGCATTCTGACGGGGCGCGGCAGCCTCAGTGTGGATGCGCGGACCAACACGCTGGTGGTCACCCAGCCTGGCGAACGGCTTGCCGAGCTGCGCAGGCTGGTGACGCAACTGGATGTGCCGGTGCGCCAGGTCATGATCGAGGCGCGTATCGTCGAGGCCAGCGTCGATTACGAGAAGGTGCTGGGCGTGCGATGGGGTGGCCCGTTGTATGGGGGGGACAGTCGCCTGGGTAGCGACCTGTTCGTCGATCTCGGGGTCGAGCGGGCCAATGCCGGGCTCGGCGTGGGGTTGCTGCGCAGCGACATTCTGCTGGACCTGGAGCTCAGCGCCATGGAGAAGAGCGGCAATGGCGAGGTCATCTCCCAGCCCAAGGTGGTCACGGCCGACAAGGAGACTGCGCGCATACTCAAGGGCACCGAAGTGCCGTATCAGGAGACCACCCGCAGTGGCGCCACCTCGATTTCCTTTCGCGAGGCCTCCCTGTCGCTGGAGGTGACGCCGCAGATCACCCCGGATGGCAAGGTAGTGATGGATGTGCGTGTGACCAAGGACGAGCCCGACTTCATCAATGCGCTGAACGATGTGCCGCCGATCCGCAAGAATGAGGTCACGGCGAAGGTCCGGGTGGCTGATGGGCAGACCATTGTGATTGGTGGCGTGTATTCGACGTCGCAGAACAAAGTGGTCGACAAGGTGCCATTTTTCGGTGATCTGCCGTATGTTGGGCGGCTGTTTCGACGCGATGCATTACAAGAGAAAAAATCCGAGCTGCTGGTCTTCCTGACTCCGCGTATCATGAGTGACCAGGCGATTGCTGTGAGTCGTTGATTCTGTGCGAAATTTGATACTTGTAGGGCCCATGGGCGCTGGAAAAAGCACCATCGGGCGCCTGTTGGCCAAAGAGCTGCGCCTGCTGTTCAAGGATTCCGACAAGGAAATCGAGCTGCGAACCGGCGCCAACATCCCGTGGATCTTCGACAAGGAAGGCGAGCCGGGCTTTCGCGACCGCGAGCAGGCGATGATCGCCGAACTCTGCGCGCTCGATGGCGTGGTCCTGGCGACCGGTGGCGGCGCGGTGATGCGCGATGCCAACCGTGCCGCGCTGCATGCCGGTGGCCGGGTGATCTACCTGCATGCCTCGGTGGAGCAGCAGGTGGGGCGCACCTCCCGTGACCGCAACCGACCGCTGCTGCGTACTGCCAACCCGGAAGCCACCTTGCGTGCCCTGCTTGAAACACGCGACCCGCTCTATCGCGAGATTGCCGACCTGGTGGTGGAAACCGACGAACGGCCACCGCGCATGGTCGTGCTCGACATTCTCGAGCGGCTGCAGAAGTTGCCGCCCCGCTGAGTGGGGTCTATCCTCGGCGACCAACGCCGAGACGGGGTTGAACGTCACCGCGTGGGGCCACAGCGCCACCGCGCCCAAGTACATTGTGGGGATACATGCAGACACTTAAGGTCGACCTGGGCGAGCGTAGCTACCCGATCTACATTGGCGAAGGCCTGCTTGACCAGCCCGAGCTGCTGGCGCCGCATATTGCCGGCCGGCAGGTCGCCATCGTCTCCAACGAGACCGTCGCACCCCTGTACCTCGAACGCCTGAGCAAGACCCTGGGTGCCTACTCGGTGCTGCCAGTGGTGTTGCCCGACGGCGAGGCCCACAAGAACTGGGAAACCCTGCAACTGATCTTTGATGCCCTGCTGACCGCGCGTCATGACCGGCGCACCACCGTGGTCGCCCTCGGTGGCGGCGTGATCGGTGACATGGCCGGCTTTGCCGCGGCCTGCTACCAGCGTGGGGTCGACTTCATCCAGGTGCCAACCACGCTGCTGTCCCAGGTGGACTCCTCGGTGGGCGGCAAGACCGGCATCAACCACCCGCTGGGCAAGAACATGGTCGGTGCCTTCTACCAGCCCAACGCAGTGCTGATCGACACTACCAGCCTGAAAACCTTGCCTGCGCGTGAGTTGTCCGCCGGTCTCGCCGAAGTCATCAAGTACGGCCTGATCTGCGACAAGCCATTCCTCGCCTGGCTCGAGGACAATATGCAGGCGCTACGTGCCCTGGACTCCGTCGCCCTGACCGAGGCCATCCGTCGCTCCTGCGCGGCCAAGGCCGCCGTGGTTGGTGCTGATGAGCGCGAATCGGGCGTGCGTGCCACGCTCAACCTTGGCCACACCTTCGGCCATGCCATCGAAACACACATGGGTTATGGCGTCTGGCTGCACGGCGAAGCCGTGGCGGCCGGCACGGTCATGGCCCTGGAAATGTCCATGCGCCTGGGCTGGATCGACCAGCCGGCGCGTGATCGCGGAATTCGCCTGCTGCAGGACGCAGGATTGCCGGTGGTGCCACCACAGGAAATGACCCCGGCGCATTTCATGGAGCACATGGCGGTCGACAAGAAAGTGCTCGACGGGCGCCTGCGCCTGGTGCTGCTGCGCCAGCTGGGCGAGGCCGTCGTCACCGACGACTATTCGACAGAGATTCTTCAGGCCACGCTGGCGGCGGATTACCGCGCGATCGTGGCCCAGCTTTGAGGTTGTGACAACGCAATGACCAGTCTGCATGCCGATGAGGCGTTTCTCGATCATTACCAGCTGAGCCACGATCCGTTCGCACCCCGGGTGCCCGGTTTCAAGTTCTTTCCCGCCCAGCGCAAGCCAGTGCTTGGCCAGCTGCACCACCTGGCGCGTTACAGCCAGTTGATGCTGGCGGTCACCGGCCCTGTGGGCAGCGGCAAGACTTTGCTGCGCCAGGCGCTGGTGGCCAGCACCAACAAGCAGTCGGTGCAAAGCGTGGTGGTATCCGCCCGTGGCGCCAGCGACGCGGCCAGCGTGCTCGGCCAGGTGGCACAGTCGCTGGGCGTGGCGCAGCCGGAAGTGCAGGCGATCCTGTCGCAGGTGGTGCAACTGGCGCTGACCGGCCAGGAAGTCTATCTGCTGGTGGACGATGCGGAACAACTCGACGAGTCGGCACTCCAAGCGTTGCTGGAGTTGGCGGCAGGCGTAGCTGAAGGGCGTCCGCACGTGTTCCTGTTCGGCGAGCCTTCGCTGATCGCCGGGTTGGACGAGCTCAATGCCGATGGCGAGCGATTCCACGTCATTGAACTGGCCCCGTACAGCGAGGAAGAAACCCGCGAGTACCTGGAGCAGCGCCTGGAGGGTGCTGGCCGGGGCATCGAGGTGTTCACCGCCGAGCAGATCGTCGACATCCACGAAAACGCCGACGGCTGGCCTGGGAACATCAACCAGGTCGCCCGCGATACCTTGATCGAAGCCATGATCGCCAGCCGTACCACGGTCAAGCGACCATCCATGGGGTTCAAAATGCCTAAGAAACACGTGCTCGCGTTGTCCGCAGTGGTCGTGGTCGCCGTTGGCGCGGCGGTCCTGATGCCCAAGAAAGGCGACAAGGCCCCGGCCGACGCGCCCCCCGCTGCCCAGGCCCAACTGCCCCTGGGTCAGGGCGGCAACGGCGGCGCGCCCGCCATCGAGTTCTCCGGCTCCTCGCAGCCCATGCCGTTGCCGCTGGTCGGCCAGTCGCAGCCGGTAATGCGCGAACCGCTGGCCCAGGCCGCTGGCATGGGTGAAGGTGAAGACGGCGGGCCGGCCGACAACACTGCACTGCAACCAGCCACGCCATCGGCTGCCGTGCCGCCGACCGTGACCACCATCGCGCCGCCGCAAGGTGCCACCGCCAGTCCTGCGCCGGCCCCGGCCCAGCCGGTGACCAGCGCTCCGGTACAGCCGGTTGCGCCTGCGACAAAACCTGTAGCAACCCAACCGGCAAAACCGGTTGCACCTGCCAAGCCAGCCCCGGCCCCGACCCAGGTCGCGAGCGCCAAGCCTGCAGCCAAACCCGTCGAGAAACCGGCTGCCGGCGGCGCCGGCAACAGCAGCTGGTACGCGGGCCAGAAGCCCGGCAATTATGTGGTGCAGATCTTCGGCACCAGTTCCGAGGCGTCGGCGCAGTCGTTCGTCAAGGCGCAGGGTGGCGACTATCGCTACTTCAGGAAAAACCTGCAGGGCAAGCCGCTGTACGTGGTGACCTACGGCAACTTCGCCAACCGCGATGCCGCCGCTGCGGCAATCAAGAACTTGCCAGCCAAGGTCCAGGCTGGTAAACCTTGGCCACGTACCGTGGGCAGCGTCCAACAAGAGCTGGCCACGGCCCGCTGATACCTTCCGGGCGGCATCACCCCGCCGCCCAGTTGCTGAGCGACTTCTAGCTTTCAACTAGCCTGCTGCGCCTAAGCGCGGCAGGCTTTTCTGTCCCAGACTGCCGGCCACAAGCCCTTTCTTGCAGTCCTGGCTGAAACGCTTCAGACTCCAGTCAAGCCGCTATCACGGCGAACGACTTAAAAACATTCAAAATTGCGACATAAATTTTCAATGGTGAGACATGAAAATTTGTGGGCGTCGCTGTCGCTGTGCAACAATGGTTTTCCATGGCCACCGCAAAAAAGCTGGCGTTTGATCGGCGTGGATGGTAAGTGGTTGTTAAAAAAGAGATTTGCCTCCGGTTGAGAGGTAAACCTGGTGAGAAAGTGTCTATGAAAACAGGTCTGTACCATCCCGAAGAATTCAAGGACAACTGTGGTTTCGGCCTGATCGCCCATATGACGGGCGAGCCGAGTCACCACCTTCTGCAAACCGCCATGCAGGCGCTGACCTGCATGACCCACCGCGGCGGCATCAACGCCGACGGCAAGACCGGCGACGGTTGCGGTCTGCTCATGCAGAAGCCCGATCAATTCCTGCGCGCCGTGGCCCAGGAGCACTTCGCCGTCGAGCTGCCCAGGCAGTACGCCGTCGGCATGGTGTTCTTCAACCAGGACCCGGTCAAAGCCGAAGCCGCCCGCGCCAACATGGATCGCGAGATCGTCAACGCCGGCCTCAAGCTGGTGGGTTGGCGCAAGGTGCCGATCGATACCAGCGTCCTTGGCCGCCTGGCCCTGGAGCGCCTGCCGCAGATCGAACAGGTGTTCATCGGCGGCGAAGGCCTGAGCGATCAGGAATTCGCCATCAAGCTGTTCAGTGCCCGTCGCCGTTCGTCCGTGGCCAACGCCCACGACGCCGACCACTACATCTGCAGCTTCTCGCACAAGACCATCATCTACAAAGGCCTGATGATGCCGCGCGATCTCGCGGCGTTCTATCCGGACCTCGGTGACGAGCGCCTGCAGACCGCAATCTGCGTGTTCCACCAGCGCTTCTCCACCAACACCCTGCCGAAGTGGCCGCTGGCGCAGCCCTTCCGCTTCCTCGCCCACAACGGCGAGATCAACACCATCACCGGCAACCGCAACTGGGCCATGGCCCGTCGCACCAAGTTCGCCAACGACCTGATCCCCGACCTCGAAGAGCTCGGTCCGCTGGTCAACCGCGTCGGTTCCGACTCATCCAGCATGGACAACATGCTCGAGCTGATGGTCACTGGCGGCATCGACTTGTTCCGCGGCGTGCGCATGCTGGTACCGCCAGCCTGGCAGAACGTCGAGACCATGGACGCCGACCTGCGCGCCTTCTACGAATACAACTCCATGCACATGGAACCGTGGGATGGCCCGGCCGGTATCGTCATGACCGAAGGCCGCCACGCGGTGTGCCTGCTCGACCGCAACGGCCTGCGCCCGGCGCGTTGGGTCACCACCACCAACGGCTATATCACCATCGCGTCGGAGATCGGCGTATGGGGTTACCAGCCTGAAGATGTCGTCGCCAAGGGCCGTGTCGGCCCAGGCCAGATCCTTGCCGTGGATACCGAGACCGGCCAGATCCTCGACACCGACGCCATCGACAACCGCCTGAAGTCGCGCCATCCGTACAAGCGTTGGTTGCGCCAGCACGCCACGCGCATCCAGGCGACCCTGAGCGACGACCAGGGCGTGGCCAGCTACGACGCTGACCAGCTCAAGCAGTACATGAAGATGTTCCAGGTCACCTTCGAGGAGCGTGACCAGGTGCTGCGCCCGCTCGGCGAGCAGGGCCAGGAAGCGGTCGGCTCGATGGGTGACGACACGCCGATGGCCGTGCTGTCCCAGCGCGTGCGTTCGCCGTACGATTTCTTCCGTCAGCAGTTCGCCCAGGTGACCAACCCGCCGATCGACCCGCTGCGCGAAGCGATCGTCATGTCCCTGGAAATCTGCCTGGGCGCCGAGCGCAACATCTTCCAGGAGTCCCCCGAGCACGCCTCGCGGGTGATCCTCAGCTCGCCGGTCATCTCGCCCGCCAAGTGGCGTTCGCTGATGAACCTGGAGCGCGAAGGTTTCGACCGCCAGCTGATCGACCTCAACTATGAGCAAAGCCTCGGCCTTGAAGCGGCCATCCGCAATATCGCCGACCAGGCCGAAGAAGCGGTGCGCGGCGGCAAGACCCAGCTGGTGCTCAGCGACCGCTACATTGCCCCGGGCAAACTGCCGGTACACGCCTCGCTGGCCGTAGGCGCAGTACACCATCGCCTGACCGAACAAGGGCTGCGTTGCGACAGCAACATCCTGGTCGAGACCGCCACTGCTCGCGACCCGCACCACTTCGCCGTGCTGCTGGGCTTCGGTGCCTCGGCTGTCTATCCGTACCTGGCCTACGAAGTGCTGGCCGACCTGATCCGCACCGGCGAAGTGCTGGGCGATCTGGACGAAGTGTTCAAGTACTACCGCAAGGGCATCTCCAAGGGCCTGCTGAAGATCTTGTCGAAGATGGGCATCTCCACCATCACCTCGTACCGTGGCGCCCAGCTGTTCGAAGCCATCGGCCTGTCCGAGGAAGTGGTTGGCCTGAGCTTCAAGGGCGTGTCGAGCCGCATCAAGGGGGCGCGTTTCGAAGACCTGGAGAGCGACCAGAAGCTGCTGGCCGCCGAAGCCTGGAGTGCGCGCAAGCCGATCCAGCAAGGTGGGCTGCTCAAGTTCGTCCATGGTGGCGAATACCATGCCTACAACCCGGACGTGGTCAACACCCTGCAGGCCGCCGTGCAACAGGGCGACTACGCCAAGTTCAAGGAATACACCACGCTGGTCGACCAGCGTCCGGTGTCGATGATCCGCGACCTGCTGAAAGTGAAAGTGGCCGACCAGGCCCTGCCGTTGGATGAAATCGAGCCGCTGGACGCGATCCTCAAGCGCTTCGACTCCGCCGGCATCTCGCTGGGTGCGCTGTCGCCAGAGGCGCACGAAGCCCTGGCTGAGGCGATGAACCGCCTGGGGGCGCGCTCCAACTCCGGTGAGGGCGGTGAAGACCCGGCCCGCTACGGCACCATCAAAAGCTCGAAGATCAAGCAGGTGGCCACCGGCCGCTTTGGCGTGACCCCGGAATACCTGGTCAACGCCGAAGTGCTGCAGATCAAGGTCGCCCAGGGCGCCAAACCCGGCGAGGGCGGCCAGCTGCCAGGTGGCAAGGTCAACGGCCTGATTGCCAGGCTGCGCTACGCGGTACCGGGCGTGACCCTGATCTCGCCACCGCCGCACCACGACATCTATTCGATCGAAGACTTGGCCCAGCTGATCTACGATCTCAAGCAGGTGAACCCACAGGCCCTGGTTTCGGTCAAGCTGGTCGCCGAGGCCGGCGTAGGTACCATTGCCGCCGGCGTGGCCAAGGCCTATGCCGACCTGATCACCATTTCCGGCTACGACGGCGGCACCGGCGCTTCGCCGCTGACCTCGATCAAGTACGCCGGCGCCCCGTGGGAACTGGGTCTGGCTGAAACCCACCAGACCCTGCGCGGCAACGACCTGCGCGGCAAGGTGCGGGTGCAGACCGACGGCGGCCTGAAAACCGGCCTCGACGTGATCAAGGCCGCGATCCTCGGCGCCGAGAGCTTCGGCTTCGGCACCGCGCCGATGATCGCCCTGGGCTGCAAGTACCTGCGCATCTGCCACCTGAACAACTGCGCCACCGGCGTGGCCACCCAGAACGACAAACTGCGCAAGGACCACTACATCGGCACCGTCGACATGGTGATCAACTTCTTCACCTTCGTCGCCGAAGAGACCCGCGAGTGGCTGGCCAAGCTGGGCGTGCGCAGCCTGGGCGAGCTGATCGGCCGTACCGACTTGCTCGATGTGCTGCCGGGCGACACCGAGCGCCAGGGCCACCTCGACCTGTCGCCGCTGCTGGGCAGCTCGCACATCCCGGCCGACAAGCCGCAGTTCTGCCAAGTGGACAAGAACCCGCCGTTCGACCAGGGCGAACTGGCCGAGAAGATGGTCGCCATGGCCCTGCCGGCGATCCGCGACATGGCTGGTGGCGAATTCGCCATGGACATCTGCAACTGCGACCGTTCCATCGGTGCGCGCATCTCTGGCGAAATCGCCAGGCTGCACGGCAACCAGGGCATGGCCGCGGCGCCGATCACCTTCCGCTTCAAGGGCACCGCGGGCCAGAGCTTCGGCGTGTGGAACGCCGGCGGTTTGAACCTGCACCTGGAAGGCGACGCCAACGACTACGTCGGCAAGGGCATGACCGGGGGCAAGGTGACCATCGTGCCACCGGCCGGCAGCCCGTTCGAAACCCAGCACAGCGCCATCGTCGGCAACACCTGCCTGTATGGCGCCACCGGCGGCAAGCTGTTCGCCGCAGGCACTGCGGGCGAGCGCTTCGCTGTGCGTAACTCCGGCGCCCACGCTGTGGTCGAGGGCACCGGCGATCACTGCTGTGAATACATGACCGGTGGCTTTGTCTGCGTCCTGGGCAAGACCGGTTACAACTTCGGTTCTGGCATGACTGGCGGTTTCGCCTACGTGCTCGACATGGACAACAGCTTCTTCGACAAACTCAACCACGAGCTGGTGGAAATCCAGCGTATCAGTGGTGAGGCGATGGAAGCCTACCGCAGCCACCTGGCGCGGGTCCTGGGCGAGTACGTGGAAGAGACCGGCAGCGAGTGGGGGCGTGAGCTCTCGGAGAACCTGGACGACTATGTGCGGCGCTTCTGGCTGGTCAAGCCGAAGGCGGCCAACCTCAAGCACCTGTTGTCCAGCACCCGTGCCAACCCGCAGTAAGAACAGCTGCAAGTGGCAAGCCTCAAGCTGCAAGTAAATGCGCTTCGAGGTTTGCCCGGCTTAAGTGATCGTCTTGCGGCTTGCAGCTTGTAGCTTGCAGCTGCTGTTAAGAGGTTTTGAAAAATGGCTGAACGTCTGAGCAACGACTTCCAGTTCATCGAAGTGGGGCGCAAAGACCCCAAGAAAAAGCTGCTGCGCCAGCGCAAGAAGGAGTTCGTCGAGATCTACGAACCGTTCAAGCCGCAGCAGTCCGTGGAGCAGGCGCACCGCTGCCTGGGCTGCGGCAACCCGTATTGCGAGTGGAAATGCCCGGTGCACAACTTCATCCCCAACTGGTTGAAGCTGGTTTCCGAGGGCAACATCCTGGCGGCAGCCGAGCTGTCGCACCAGACCAACACCCTGCCGGAAGTCTGTGGCCGTGTGTGCCCGCAGGACCGCCTGTGCGAGGGTGCCTGCACCTTGAACGACGGCTTCGGCGCGGTCACCATCGGTTCGGTGGAGAAGTACATCACCGACACCGCGTTCGCCATGGGCTGGCGCCCGGACATGTCCAAGGTCAAGCCGACCGGCAAGCGTGTCGCCATCATCGGCGCCGGCCCGGCGGGCCTGGGCTGTGCCGACGTGCTGGTACGTGCCGGCGTGACCCCGGTGGTATTCGACCGCAACCCCGAGATTGGTGGCCTGCTGACTTTCGGCATCCCCGAGTTCAAGCTGGAAAAGACCGTGCTGAGCAATCGCCGCGAAGTCTTCACCGGCATGGGCATCGAGTTCCGCCTGAACACCGAGGTGGGCCGTGACATTACCATGGAGCAACTGCTCGCCGAGTACGATGCAGTGTTCATGGGCATGGGCACCTACACCTACATGAAGGGCGGCTTCCCCGGCGAGGACTTGCCGGGCGTGCACGACGCGCTGGACTTCCTGATCGCCAACGTCAACCGCAACCTCGGTTTCGAGAAGTCGCCGGAAGACTTCGTCGACATGCAGGGCAAGAAGGTCGTGGTGCTTGGCGGTGGCGACACCGCGATGGACTGCAACCGCACCTCGATCCGCCAGGGTGCCAAGTCGGTGACCTGTGCCTATCGCCGTGACGAGGCCAACATGCCGGGTTCGCGCAAAGAGGTGAAGAACGCCAAGGAAGAGGGCGTGAAGTTCCTCTACAACCGCCAGCCCATCGCCATCGTCGGCGAGGACAAGGTCGAGGGCGTGAAGGTGGTCGAGACCCGTCTCGGCGAGCCGGATGCCCGTGGTCGCCGCAGCCCTGAGCCAATCCCGGGCTCCGAGGAGATCCTGCCGGCTGACGCCGTGGTGATCGCTTTCGGCTTCCGCCCGAGCCCGGCGCCGTGGTTCGAGCAGTTCGGTATCCAGATGGACAGCCAGGGCCGCGTGGTGGCCCCGGAGAAGGGCAAGTTCAAGCACCAGACCAGCAACCCGAAAGTGTTTGCCGGTGGCGACATGGTGCGGGGTTCGGACCTGGTGGTGACGGCGATCTTCGAAGGGCGTACCGCAGCTGAAGGCATTCTGGATTACCTCGAAGTCTGATGTTGCCTGAACCGGCCTCATCGCCGGCAAGCCGGCTCCCACAAAGGCAGTGCCTTACCCTGTGGGAGCCGGCTTGCCGGTGATGAGGCCATCAGATGCAACCCCAGGACCTCGTTTTGTATACAAAAATGCTTGATCCATGGCACCTGATAGACAAAACGCATGGCCATGGCCGTGCCTTTTGCGTCCGCGTCTGAGAAAATGCCCGCACTTTTTTTCCGGATGCCGACATGACTGCCCTGAAGAACGATCGTTTCCTGCGTGCACTGCTCAAGCAACCCGTAGATGTCACCCCGGTATGGATGATGCGCCAGGCCGGCCGCTACCTCCCGGAGTATCGCGCCAGCCGCGCCAAGGCCGGTGACTTCATGAGCCTGTGCATGAACCCGCAGTTCGCCTGCGAGGTCACCCTGCAGCCGCTGGACCGCTACCCGCTGGACGCGGCGATCCTGTTCTCGGACATCCTCACCATCCCCGACGCCATGGGCCAGGGCCTGTACTTCGAGACCGGCGAAGGCCCGCGCTTCAAGAAAGTCATCAGCACCCTGGCCGACATCGAAGCGTTGCCGATCCCCGACCCGCAGCAGGACCTGGGCTACGTGATGGACGCGGTCAGCGCCATCCGCCGCGAGCTCAACGGCCGCGTGCCGCTGATCGGCTTCTCCGGCAGCCCGTGGACCCTCGCCACCTACATGGTGGAAGGTGGTTCGTCCAAGGACTTCCGCAAGATCAAGGCCATGGCCTATGACAACCCGCAGGCCCTGCACCTGCTGCTGGACAAGCTGGCGCAGTCGGTCACCAGCTACCTCAACGGGCAGATCCAGGCGGGCGCCCAGGCGGTGCAGATCTTCGATACCTGGGGTGGCAACCTGTCGGCGGCGGCCTACCAGGAATTCTCCCTGGCCTACATGCGCAAGATCGTCAGCGGCCTGATCCGCGAGCACGAAGGGCGCAAGGTGCCCGTGATCCTGTTCACCAAGAACGGCGGCCTGTGGCTGGAAAGCATCGCCGATGCAGGTGCTGACGCGCTGGGCCTGGACTGGACCTGCGAGATCGGCGATGCCCGCCGCCGCGTCGGGGACAAGGTCGCGTTGCAGGGCAACATGGACCCGACCGTGCTGTACGCCAACCCCGAGGCGATTCGCAAGGAAGTGGCGCGCATCCTGGCCAGCTACGGCAAGGGCAGCGGCCACGTGTTCAACCTGGGCCATGGCATCACCCCAGAAGTCGACCCGGAGCACGCCGGCGTATTCATCAACGCCGTGCACGAGCTTTCGGCGCAGTACCACCAGTAACCGGTGTGCATCGCAAAAAGCCCGGCCAAGTGCCGGGCTTTTTGTTGTATTAAGTTTCAATTCAGCGATCGTCGGTAATCTGGTGCCATCAAAACGCAAACAGGACCCGATCACCATGAAAGCCCGTTACCTGCCCCTGATTCTCGCCCCACTGTTCAGCACCGCCGCCCTGGCCGCCGGCTACACAGGCCCCGGTGCCCAGTCCGTGACCACGGTGGCTGCCGCCAACGATGCCGCCGACGACACCCCGGTGGTACTGCAAGGCTACGTGACCAAGAAGATCAACAACGACGACAAGTACGAGTTCAAGGACAACACCGGCACCATCACCGTCGAGATCGACGACGAAGACCTGCCAGCGACGCCGTTCAACGACAAGACCAAGGTCAAGCTGACCGGCGAGGTGGAAAAGCACCTGATGAGCCGTGAAGTGGATGTGGATATCGTCGAGATCATCAACTGATCCGAGATTTTGGGGCCGCACAGCGGCCCCAGCGATCAGGCGGTCTTCGGCGGTAACTTGCTCAGGTGCAGCGCCACCAGCAACGCCACCGCCAACAGGCTGCCGATGAACAGCCCGATGCCGTTCCAGCCCCACTGGTGCCAGAACAACCCGCCCGCCGTCCCGGCGACACTCGACCCCGCGTAATAGCTGAACAGGTACAGCGAAGAAGCTTGCCCCTTGGCCCTCAGCGCCCGGCGGCCGATCCAGCTGCTGGCCACCGAATGCGCGCCAAAGAAGCCGAAGGTGAACACCAGCATGCCGAGAATGATCATGGCCAGCGGGTTGGCCAATGTCATGAGCAGGCCGCCGGCCATGACCACGATACTGGCCCAGAACACCTTGCGCCGCCCGAGCTTGTCGGCCAGCGCGCCGACCTGCGCAGAGCTGTAGATCCCCGACAGGTACACCACCGACAGCAGGCCGACCAGCGCCTGGTTCATATGGTAGGGGCCGGCGAGCAAGCGATAGCCAATGTAGTTGAACAAGGTGACGAAGGCGCCCATCAGCAGGAAGGCCTCGAGGAACAGCCAGGGCAGCCCGGCATCCTTGAAGTGCATGACGAAACCGTCCAGCAGGCTGCGGGGTTTCAATGATTGAGCCCGGAAGTTGCGCGATTCGGGCAGCACCTTCCAGAACACCACGGCCGCCACAAGGGCCAGGCCGCCGATCACCAGCATCGCCGTGTGCCAGCTGACGAAGTCGATCAGTACGCCGGTGATCAGCCGCCCGCTCATGCCGCCGATGGCATTGCCGCCGATATACAGCCCCATGGCCAGGCCAATGTGCTGCGGGTGGATCTCTTCGCTCAGGTAGGTCATCGCCACCGCGGCCAGGCCGCTCAGCGACAAGCCCACCAGTGCCCGCGTGGCCAGCACTAGCTCCCAGCTCGGCATCACCGCGCTGGCCAGGGTCGACAGCGCCGCGCACAGCAAGGCGAAGACCATCACCGGCTTGCGCCCGATACGGTCGGAAATCGGCCCAGTAATCAGCAGCCCGATGGCCAGCATGGCCGTAGACACCGACAGCACCAGGCTGCTCTGCGCGGCGTTGATGGCGAACTCTTCGGACAGCAGCGGCATCATCGGCTGCACGCAGTACAGCAGGGCGAAGGTGGCAAAGCCGCCGCTGAACAGCGCCAGCACGGTCTTCATGAAGGCGGGTGTGCCTTTCTCGATCCAGATGTCGTTGACGACAGGGTCGGGCTCGATGGGCAGGGGGGCGACGGCGGATCTCACAGGAGCGGTACCTCGGGGCGTTGCGATGGAAAAATCATATAGCTGGCTAATGATTAGATCCAATATATTGTTCGACCTGTTTAAGACGTTTAACGACCTGTTCGGAGCCGACCATGGAGCTGCGTCACCTGCGTTATTTCATCGCTGTGGCCGAAGAGCTGCACTTCGGCCGCGCCGCCCAGCAACTGGGCATCTCGCAACCGCCGCTGAGCCAGCAGATCCAGGCCCTGGAACAGGAGCTGGGCGCACGACTGTTCGAGCGCACCAACCGTCGGGTCGAGCTCAGCGAGGCCGGTCGGTTGTTCCTCGAAGAGGCCCGGCAAGTCCTGGCCCAGGTGGAAAAGGCCGCCGACGTGGCCCGGCGTGCGCAATTGGGCGAGTTGGGCGAGATGAAGATCGGCTTCACCTCGTCGGCGCCTTTCACCTCGCGGATTCCCAAGGCTATTCACGCCTTTCGCCAGCGTTTCCCCTCGGTGCATCTGAATCTGGAAGAAATGAGCAGCCGTGAAGTGGTGGAGGCGGTGTTCGACGAGTCCATCGAAGTAGGCCTGATGCGGCCGATGCCTCTGCCGGACGGGATCGTTTGTACCGAACTGTTCCGCGAACCCCTGGTGGCCGTGCTCAACGCATCGCACCCGCTGGCCAGCGGCAGCGAGCAGGGGCTGTACATGCAGGCCCTGGCCCACGAGCCCTTCGTGTTCTTTCCGCGCAGCTATGGCAGCGGCTTGCATGCCCAATTGCTGAGCCTGGCGCGCCAGGCGGGTTTCAGCCCACATTTTGCCCAGGAGGCCGGGGAGGCGATGACTATCATCGGCCTGGTCTCGGCGGGGCTGGGTGTGTCAGTGCTGCCAGCGTCGTTCCAGCGCATGCGCATCGAGGGTGTGGTGTATCGCACACTGCTCGACGAGCAGGCCATGACCGCCGTGTGGCTGGTGCGCCGCGAAGCGTCTGGCTCGGCCATGGCCAATGCCTTCGTCGCGTTGCTGGCCGGGCTTGAGCAGCCCGAAGGTGCTGGCTAAACCGCCGCGCTGGCCACATACTCGGGCATTCGTTGATACACGGAGGTCTGACATGCGGCGCGTGGTGTTCAATCAGAAAGGTGGCGTGGGCAAGTCGAGCATTGCCTGCAATCTAGCGGCGGTCAGTGCCAGTGAAGGCTACCGGACCTTGCTGATCGACCTTGATGCCCAGGCCAACTCGACCCAGTACCTTACCGGCCTGACCGGCGACGACATCCCCATGGGTATCGCCGACTTTTTCAAGCAGTCGCTGTCCAGCGGGCCGTTCGCCAAGAAGAACAAGGTCGATATCTACGAAACCCCCTTCGACAACCTCCACGTGGTGACTGCCACCCCCGAGCTGGCCGACCTGCAGCCCAAGCTCGAGGCCAAGCACAAGATCAACAAGCTGCGCAAACTGCTCGATGAGCTGGACGAGGATTACGAGCGGATCTATATCGATACCCCTCCAGCACTCAACTTTTACGCGGTTTCCGCATTGATCGCGGCCGATCGCGTGCTGATCCCCTTCGACTGCGACAGCTTCTCGCGCCAGGCCCTGTATGGCCTGCTGGCCGAGATCGATGAGCTCAAGGAAGACCACAACGACGACCTGATGGTCGAGGGTATCGTGGTCAACCAATTCCAGTCCCGCGCCAGCCTGCCCCAGCAGATGCTCGACGAACTGCTGGCCGAGGGCCTGCCGGTGCTACCGGTTTACCTCGGCAGTTCGGTGAAGATGCGTGAGTCACACCACGCCAGCCTGCCGCTGATCCACCTGGAGCCACGGCACAAGCTGACCCAGCAGTTCGTCGAGCTGCATGATCTGCTGGAGCGTAGCGCCTAGATTCCTTGGCTGCGCAGCCACTCCAGCAATGACTGGAGTGGAAACGCGCCGGCCTGGCGGGTCACTTCGCGGCCGTTCCTGAACAGGATCAGGCTGGGGATCGAGCGGATACCCAACTGGCCGGCCAGGTTGCGGTTTGCCTCGCTGTCGAGCTTGGCCAGGCGGCAGCGGCCCGACAGCTGGCGCGCGGCTTGTTCGAAGGTCGGGGCGAAGCTCTTGCACGGGCCGCACCAGTCGGCCCAGACATCCAGCAGCAGCGGCAGGTCGCCTTTGATCTGGGCGGCGTAGTTGCCTTCGGTCAGCTCGAACGAGGTGCTCAGCAGCACGTTCTGTTTGCAGCGGCCGCATTTCGGGGTGTCGCCCAGGCGCTCGGCGGGGATGCGGTTGAGGCCGTTGCAGTGGGGGCAGGGGATTACCAGCGGATTGGACATTGGGGTCTCCAGTCGAAAGATGCGTCGGCGAACCGCAGCTTCCACAGGGTTGGCGCGCTCATTGTGGGAGCCGGCTTGCCGGCGATTGAGGGGGAAGCCGTCGCAGAGTTTCACGCGCAGCAATGGAAATCAGGATGAACAGCTGATCTCCAGGTGCTTGCCCCACTCTGGCGGCCGCTCGGCATACGCTTGCATCCCGGGCTGTTCCTCGAACGGTTTGCTCAGCACCTGATGCAGCCGACGCACTTCACTGTAGTCAGCGGCCTCTGCCGCTTCGATAGCCTTCTGCGCCAGATAATTGCGCAGTATGTACAGCGGGTTGACCGCATGCATCCGCTCACGGCGACCTTCGGCATTACCCGGCTCACGCTCGCAGCGTGCCAGGTAGTCCGCACCCCAGGCATCGAAACCGGCCAGGTCGACGAAATCGTCGCGCACCATTTGCAGGGCCTCGGCCACCGGTTGCTCGCCCAGGCGGCGGAAGAACAGCGCGTAGTCCACACCGCCGCTCTGCATGCGTTGCAGCAGGCGTTCGACCAGGGCCATGTCGTCGTCCTCGGCGGTGGTCAGGCCCAGGCGGCGGCGCATCAGGTCCAGATAGTGGGCCTGGTACAGCGGCAGGAACAGCGCCAGCGTCTCCTTCAGCGGCTCGACCTCGATCACTGTGGTCAGGGCCTGGGCCAGGGCGCTGAGGTTCCAATGGGCGATCGGCACTTGGTTGGCGTAGCTGTAGCGGCCGCGGTCGTCGGAGTGGTTGCAGATGAAGTTGGCGTCGAAGTCGTCGAGGAAGGCGTAGGGGCCGAAGTCGAAGGTGATGCCGAGGATCGACATGTTGTCGGTGTTCATCACCCCGTGACAGAAGCCGTAGGCCTGCCAGCGAGCGATCAGCTCGGCATTGCGCTCGACAATGGTGCGGAACATGGCCAGGTAGGGCTGCTCGGCGCTGCGGCATTCGGGATAGTGCTGCTCCAGCACATGGTCGATGAGCACACGCTGCTGCTCGGGCTGTTTCGTGTAGTAGAAATACTCGAAATGGCCGAAGCGCACATGGCTCTGTGCCAGGCGCAGCAGCATCGCGGCGCTTTCGCGGGTTTCCCGCCACACTGCGGTGCTCGAGCCGATCACGCACAGCGCCCGGCTGCTGGGGATGCCCAGGGCGCTCAGGGCTTCGGAGGCAAGGAACTCGCGAATCGACGAGCGCAGTACGGCACGGCCATCACCCATGCGTGAGTAGGGCGTCTGGCCGGCGCCCTTGAGGTGCAGGTCCCAGTGTTCGCCGGCCTCGTTGAGGATCTCGCCCAGCAGCAGGCCACGGCCATCCCCCAGGCGCGGGTTGTAGGAGCCGAACTGGTGGCCGGAATAGACCATCGCGCGCGGGTCTGCTTCTTCCCAGAGCTTGTGGCCGCTGAACAGCTCGGCGAACACCGGCAGTTCGGCCTGGGCGGGGTCCAGGTCGAGCAGGGCCATCGCCGATTTGCTGGCAACGACCAGGCGGGGGTCGGCAATCGGGTCGGGCAGGACCTGGGTGGAGAAGGCATCGCCGAGTTGGGCGAAGCGGTTGTCGAAGGTGAGTTGGTCGAGGGACTTCACGGGGCCTGCTCCTGAATTCGGTGCCATTGGGGCCGCTGTGCGGCCCTTTCGCCGGCGAGCCGGCTCCCACAGGGCAAGGCATGCCATCTTGTGGGAGCCGGCTTGCCGGCGATCGAGGGCAAAGCCCTCGCCTGCATTCTGGAGGGCATGCCTGTCGCAGTCCACTCAGCTCGGCGGCGTGCTGTCCGGTTTGCTGTCCATCGGGATCAACTGCTGCTTGCCGTTCTTCGCGTCCATGAGGAACACCTCCACCTGGCGCACCGAGATCTTGATGTTGTGCGCCTTGAACTCACGGTTGATATAGCGGTTGAGCTCGTCCAGCGTCGGGTTGCGGTCGCCGAGGTCGCGCACGTGCATGCGCAGCTCGTGGTCCAGCGAGCTTTCGCCGAAGTTGAGGAAGTACACCAGCGGCTCCGGGTCCTTGAGCACCCGCGGGTTTTCGTGGGCGCCCTTGAGCAGCAGGTCGCGCACCAGGTCCAGGTCCGAGCCGTAGTCGATGCCCAGCTTCAGCGTCACCCGGGTGACGGTGTCGGTCAGCGACCAGTTGATCAGCTGGCCGGTGATGAAGGTCTTGTTGGGGACGATGATGTCCTTGCGGTCGAAGTCGGTAATGGTGGTGGCGCGGATGCGGATCTTGCTCACCGTGCCGGACAGGTTGCCGATGGTGATGGTGTCACCGATGCGCACCGGGCGTTCGAACAGGATCATGATGCCGGAGATGAAGTTGGCGAAGATCTCCTGCATGCCGAAACCCAGGCCCAGCGACAACGCCGCCACCAGCCACTGCAGCTTGTCCCAGCTGACTCCGAGGGTGGCCAGGGTGCTGACGATACCTACCCCGGCGATTACATAGGACAACAGCGTGGTAATAGCGTATGCGCTGCCCTGGGCCAGGTTCAGTCGTGACAGCACCAGCACTTCGAGCAGGCCTGGCAGGTTGCTGGCCAGGGCCACGGCGATACCGGCGATGACCATGGCGCCGAGCAGGTCGCCGAGGCTGATCGGTACCATGCTGGCAGCTGCGCCGGTGCCGCTGCTGTACTCGTACAGGGTGATGTTGTTGAGGTAGGCGAACACGGTGATCAGGTCCGCCCAGACCCAGTACAACCCGCCGATGAAACCGCCCAGCAGGGCCAGGCGAATCAGGCGCAGCGACTGCTGGTTGACCTGCTCGATGTCCAGGGTCGGCTCCTCGACCACCACCTCGCCATCCAGCCCTTCCTTGGCGGCCTGGCGTTTGCTCAGGGCGCGCTGGTAGGCCAGGCGCCGCGCCGCCACCGACAGGCCACGCACGAACGCGGCCTCGATCACCAGCCAGAACAGCAGCAGGTAAAGGGTGTAGATCAACCGGTCGGTGAGCTTGAGGGCGGTGTAGTAGTAGCCGAAGCACACCGCCACGAACAGCGCGATGGGCAAGGCGGTGAAGGCCACTCCCACGGCCTTGCGGAACAGCGAGGTGTTGCGGTGCGCTGGGCTGCTCAGCAGCAGGCGGCTGAGCAGCCAGGCCATCAGGGCGTAGCAGGTCAGTACCACGCCGATGCCCAGCACGTCCTCGGCCAAGGCCGACGGCTGGTGTTCGGCCACTGCCACCACACCGACCAGGGCCAGCACCACGGTGCCGAGCCGGCGCACCCAGCCGCGCAGGAACTCGACCTGCGGCTTGTGCCAGCGGAAGTGGATCTCTGCCACTCCGCCCGGGGCGAGGATGCGGTAGGCGGTGTAGAACACCAGCCATGCCTGGGCGATCTGCCACAAGGCGGCGCCGAGATTGGCGTTCTGCCCACGGGCATCGAGCTGCAGGGCGTAGCTGCCCAGGGTCAGGGCCAGGGCCACCGGCAGGGCCAGCAGGATGTTGATCAGGATCGCCTGGGGCGTGTGCCACTGGCTGTCGCGCTTGAAGTGGCCGATGTCCTGGTGGACCTTGCCCAGGCGCCGGTACAGCGCCTTACGCCGCCACAGCAGGGCGCCGATCACAAGGATCAGCGGCAGGAACAGCAGCGGCTGTTGCACCAGGCCGTCAGCCAGTTCCTTGATGCCCGCGCCCCAGGGCAGGCTGGCCACCTGGTAGGCCAGGCCCTCGGGCACTTGGCGCAGCCACTGCCAGTCCAGCGGTTTGTTGCTGGGGATCCAGAACATCTGCTCTTCCAGCGTGGTGCGCAGGTTCTGGGCAGTGCTCAGCAGTTGTTTCTGGTTCAGTTGCAGGGTGATGCATTCGTTGAGCAGCGCCGACAGCTCGCGGTTCAACCGCTCGAGCAGGTCGCCGCGGGTGATCGCCACTTCCAGCAGGGCCTTGCGCAGCTGCGGGGTGACGTCTTCCTCGGGCTGGCTGGCCAGCAGCTTGTCCACGTAAGCGGACGGGCTGCTCATCTGTTCGCGTTCCTGGTTGATCTCGAACTGGTACAGGCGGATATCGGCGATCTGGTCGGCCAGGTTGCGGTCGAGCTTCAGGTGCGGCAGGGCCTGCTTCTGCTTGTACAGGATCTTCGACAGCAGCAAGCTGCCCTTGAGTACGTTGATCTGCTCGTCGAGGGCCTGGTCGGCCTGGGTGAGGCTGTCGAGCTGCTGCTTGGTGCGCAGGTTCTGCTGGGTCACCTCGTTGAGGCGGTCGGTGCTGCGCAGCAGGTAATCGGACAACTGCAGATTGGCGGTGCTCTCGGTGGCCAGCAGGTTGCTGCCGCCGGCCTTCTGCGCCTCGATCGACTGGCGGGTGACGGCCTGTTGCGACTGCGCCAGGCGCTTTTCGTTGATCAGCGTCTGCAGGTCCTGGATTTCCTGTTCCAGCCTTGTGGCGCGTTCGATCAGCAGGTCGTGGCGGGCGTTGCCCAGGTCCTGCAGCACGCTGTTGCCGGCCAGTTCCTGGCGGCGCAGCAGGGTCAGGGCGTTGAGCGAGGCCAGCTCGGCGTTGAGCTGGTTGCGCTGGTCGGCATTGATCGACTTGCCGTTGTCCTTGCCGCTCTTGAGGCTGTTGTTGATCTGCTGGGCACGCATCTGGTTGCCGCTGATCTCGGCCTGGGCGCGCTCCGGGCGGGTCTGGGAGTTGATGATCAGGCTGTTGGCTTCGGACAGCGCCTTCTGCAGGTCGCCCTGCTGAGTGCTGCGCTCGCTGAGCATCTGTTCGAGCTGCGGCACCGTCAGGCTGGCGTAGCGCTGCGCCACCGGCACGACGCTGGAGGCCTTGAGCTTGATCAGTTCGCGCTGGCTGTCGCGGATCTCCTGGGGGGCATTGGCCAACTGCTGCTTGAGGGCTTCGAGTTTCTTTTCGCTGTCGTCGCGGGCGTTGAGCAGCGCCAGTGTCTGCTCCAGCACCTGCTGCACGGCTTTCTGCTCGGTTTCCGGCAGTTTGCGCTCGGCGATCTTGCTCAGGCTGCTCTGGATGCCCGGAGTGGTCGGGATTTCCACCGCGCCAGCGGCGAACGAGAGGGTCAGGCACAGCCCCAGCAGGGCTGCGCGGCAATGGTCACGCAGGGACATAGGCAGAGTTCTTGTGTTACGCGGCAAATCGGAGTTTAGAGGAACAGCCCGGGGCCGGGGCGGGTACCTTCGGGGAATCTGACGCCCACTTTCTGGATCTTGTTCCCGTCCATGACCGCGACGGTCCAGATCGTGCCGTGCCATTCGATCTGGTCGCCTACTACTGGAGCGCCTCCGACCTTCTGTCGGATGAACTGCGCCAGCGGCATCTTCGCGTCCAGGCCATCGAGTTTCAGGCCGTAAAGCGCCGCCACCGCACCCAGCTCGGCATCGCCTTCGAGCACGAAATCGCCGAAGAAGCGCAGGTCGAGGCCGCGTTGCGGCGCCTGGCTGAACAGCTTGCCCAGCGCCGGCAGGTTATGTTCGTGGCCGATCACGCAGAGCATGTCGCCGACCTCCAGCACGGTGCTGCCCGACGGGTGCAGCAGCTGCTCGCCGCGGAACAAGGCGGCGATCCGCGTGCCTTCGGGCATCTTCAGCTCGCGCAGGGCAGCGCCGATGCACCATTTTTCGGCGCCCAGGCGGTAGACGAACAGCTCCCATTCGCTGGTGACGTGCACCTCCAGCGCGGAGCGCGAAATCGGCGCCGGGTCCGGCGGTACCGTGACCTTCAGCAGCTTGGCCATCCACGGCAGGCTTGTGCCTTGCACCAGCAGCGACACCAGCACGATGAAAAACGCCAGGTTGAAGAACAGCTGGGCCTGGGGCAGGCCGGCCATCAACGGGAACACCGCCAGAATGATCGGCACCGCGCCGCGCAGGCCGACCCAGCTGATGAAGCCTTTCTCGCGGCCATGGAAGGCCTTGAACGGTAGCAGTGCGGCGACCACCGACAGTGGCCGGGCGACCAGGATCATCCACAATGCCAGGCCCAGGGCGGGCAGGGCGATGGGCAGCAGGTCGTGGGGCGTGACCAGCAGGCCCAGTACCAGGAACATGCCGATCTGGGCCAGCCAGGCCATGCCGTCGAGCATGTGCAGGATGCCGTGGCGACTGCGGATCGGCTTGTTGCCCAGCACCAGCCCGCACAGGTAAACCGCGAGGAAACCGCTGCCGTGCAGGGCGTTGGTCAGGGAGAACACCACCAGGCCGCCGGCCACTACCAGGATCGGGTACAGGCCGCCGGCCAGGTTGATGCGGTTGACCAATTGCAGCATCAGCCAGCCGCCGCCCAGGCCTATCAGACCGCCGATGCCGAACTCGCGCAGCAGGTGGGTGAGCAGGCTCCAGTGCAGGCCGGTCTGGCCGCTGGCGATCATGTCGATCAGGGTCACGGTGAGGAACACCGCCATCGGGTCGTTGCTGCCCGACTCGATCTCCAGGGTGGCGGTGACCCGTTCGTTGAGGCCCTTGCCGCCGAGCAGCGAGAACACCGCCGCCGCGTCCGTGGAGCCGACGATGGCGCCAATCAGCAGGCCCTGGATGAGGCTCAGGTCGAACAGCCAGGCGGCGACCATGCCGGTCAGTCCAGTGGTGATCAACACGCCCACCGTGGCCAGCGACAGCGCCGGCCACAGCGCCACGCGGAAGCTCGCCACCCGGGTGCGCAGGCCGCCGTCGAGCAGGATGACCGCGAGCGCCAGGTTGCCCACCAGGTAGGCGGTCGGGTAGTTGTTGAAAATGATGCCGCCACCGTCCACGCCAGCGACCATGCCGACCGCGAGGATGATGACCAGGATGGGGATGCCCAGGCGCGATGACAGCGAGCTGACCAGGATACTTGCACCCACCAGCAATGCGCCGATCAGGAACAGGCTGTTGATGGTGCTTGCATCCAAAGGCAGGTACTCCGGGACAGCGGGGGAAAGGGGGCGTGCAACTATGAACTAGCAGGTCGCGTGCCAATCGATTCTAACCTGATGAATTGGCAGCCTGTAAAGCGTTTCTGCAGATGTAGAAAAGGCACCTCGAAAGGTGCCTTTTCTTGTGTTGCCTGTTACGGCCTCATCGCTGGCAAGCCAGCTCCCACAGGGTCGTCACAGCCCTTGAGTACGGGTGCTAGCTGTGGGAGCCGGCTTGCCTGCGATGAAGCCAAGCAGGTCAGGCCTGCTTCACTTCACGCATCGGCTTGCCCTTCACCGGTGCATCGCCCGCCACGTAGTACTTGGCGGTGCTGCGCGGCAGCGGCTTGCGGCCACGGATCTTGTCCGAGATCTTCTCGGCGATCATGATCGTGGTGGCGTTGAGGTTGCCGGTGATGATCAGCGGCATGATCGACGCATCGACGACGCGCAGGCCCTGCATGCCGTGCACGCGACCCTCGCCATCGACTACGGCCATGTCGTCGGTGCCCATCTTGCACGAGCAGGACGGGTGGAAGGCGGTTTCGGCGTGCTCGCGGATGAATTTGTCCAACTCTTCATCGGTCTGCACGTGGGCGCCCGGGCTGATCTCGCGGCCGCGGTACGGGTCCAGCGCCGGCTGGGCCATGATTTCGCGGGTCAGGCGGATGCCGTCGCGGAATTCCTGCCAGTCCTGCTCGGTGGACATGTAGTTGAACAGGATGCTCGGGTGCTGGCGCGGGTCTTTCGACTTGGCCTGGATGCGACCACGGGCTGGCGAGCGCATGGAGCCCATGTGTGCCTGGAAGCCGTGCTCTTTCACACCGTTCGAGCCGTTGTAGTTAATCGCTACCGGCAGGAAGTGGTACTGGATGTTCGGCCACTTGAATTCAGGGCGGGTGCGGATGAAACCACCGGCCTCGAACTGGTTGCTGGCGCCGATGCCGGTGCCGTTGAACAGCCACTCGGCACCGATGGCCGGCTGGTTCCACCACAGCAGCGACGGGTACAGCGACACCGGCTGGGTGCAGGCGTACTGCAGGTACAGCTCGAGGTGGTCCTGCAGGTTCTCGCCGACGCCCGGCAGGTCGTGGACCACTGGAATGTCGAGGCTTTCCAGCAGGGCGCGCGGGCCGACGCCGGAGCGCTGCAGCAGTTGCGGCGAGGCGATGGCGCCGGAAGAAACGATGACTTCCTTGCGGGCGCGCGCTTCGACGCGCTCTTCGCTGTCACCGACCAGGTAAGTCACGCCAACAGCGCGCTTGTTGTCGAACAGCACGCGGTCGCTCAAGGCGTGGGTGACGATGGTCAGGTTCGGACGCTTCTTGGCCTGGTCCAGGTAGCCACGGGCGGTGCTGGAACGACGACCATTCTTGGTGACCGAACGGTCCATCGGGCCGAAGCCTTCCTGCTGGTAGCCGTTGAGGTCTTCGGTGCGCGGGTAGCCGGCTTGCACGCCGGCCTCGACCATGGCGTGGAACAGCGGGTTGTTGCCGGCTTTCGGCGTGGCCACGCTGACCGGGCCTTCGCCGCCGTGGTAGTCGTTCGGGCCGATGTCGCGGGTTTCGGCCTTACGGAAGTACGGCAGGCAGTCCAGGTAGGTCCAGTCCTCGAGGCCTGGCAGTTCAGCCCAGCCGTCGAAGTCCATGGCGTTGCCGCGGATGTAGCACATGCCGTTGATCAGCGACGAACCGCCCAGGCCCTTGCCGCGGCCACATTCCATGCGGCGACCGTCCATATGCGGCTCCGGGTCGGTCTCGTAGGCCCAGTTGTAGCGGCGACCTTGCAGCGGGAAGGCCAGGGCGGCCGGCATCTGGGTGCGGAAGTCGAAGCGGTAGTCGGGGCCACCGGCTTCCAGCAGCAGCACGGTGACGCTGGCGTCTTCGGTCAGGCGGGTGGCCAGGGTGTTACCGGCGGAGCCGGCACCGACGATGATGTAATCGAATTCTTGGGACATTGAAGTACCCTCGTTGGCAGTTGTCAGGGAGCGGAAACGCCCGCGCTCAAGGGCGCGGGCGTGGCGGAACCAGGTTTAGAAAACCGAGTTGTAGCCGCCCAGCTCGACCTGAACCGACTTGATGCGAGTGTATTGAGCCAGCGAGCTGACACCGTTTTCACGGCCGACGCCCGACTGCTTGTAACCGCCAACCGGCATTTCGGCCGGCGACTCGCCCCAGGCGTTGATCCAGCAGATACCGGCTTCGAGCTTGTGGATGATGCGGTGGGCGCGGCTGATGTCGTTGGTGCAGACACCGGCGGCCAGGCCGTATTCGGTGTCGTTGGCGCGACGGATGACTTCTTCCTCGGTCTCGTAGCTGAGGATGCTCATCACCGGGCCGAAGATCTCTTCCTTGACGATGGTCATGTCGTCGGTGCAGTCGGTGAACACGGTCGGGGCGACGAACGCGCCCTTGGCGAAGTCGCCGTCCAGCAGACGCTCACCGCCGCACAGGACGCGGGCGCCTTCTTCTTTACCCTTGGCGATGTAGGACAGCACGCTTTCCATGTGCTGGAAGCTGACCAGCGGGCCGAAGTTGGTGTTCTCGTCTTCCGGGTTGCCGGCACGGATGCGGGCGACGCGCTCGGCGATCTTGGCTTCGAAGGCGGCCTTCATCGAGGCAGGCACGAACACGCGGGTGCCGTTGGTGCAGACCTGACCGGAGCTGTAGAAGTTGGCCATCATGGCGATGTCGGCGGCCTTGTCCAGGTCGGCGTCGTCGCAGATGATCAGCGGCGACTTGCCGCCCAGTTCCATGGTGACTTCCTTGAGCGACGAGCTCGAGGCGCTGGCCATGACCTTCTTGCCGGTGGTGGTGCCACCGGTGAAGGAGACCTTCTCGATGCGTGGGTGCTCGGTCAGCCAGGTGCCGACTTCGCGGCCGCTGCCGGTCAGCACGTTGAACACGCCGTTCGGCAGGCCGGCTTCGGTGAAGATCTCGGCCAGTTTCAGGGTGGTCAGCGAGGTGACTTCCGACGGCTTGAAGATCATCGCGTTGCCGGCGGCCAGGGCCGGGGCGGATTTCCACAGGGCGATCTGGATCGGGTAGTTCCAGGCGCCGATACCAACGGTCACGCCCAGCGGCTCGCGGCGGGTGTAGACGAAGGACGATTCGCGCAGCGGAATCTGCTCGCCTTCGATGGCCGGCACCAGGCCTGCATAGTATTCCAGCACGTCGGCGCCGGTGACGATGTCGACGTAGCGAGTCTCGGAGTACGACTTGCCGGTGTCCAGGGTTTCCAGCATGGCCAGCTCGTCGTTGCGCTCGCGCAGGATGTCGACGGCGCGGCGCAGGATGCGCGAACGCTGCATGGCGGTCATGGCGGCCCAGACTTTCTGGCCACGCTCGGCGCTTTCGACGGCCTTCTCGACGTCAGCTTGAGTTGCGCGCTGCACGTGGGCGAGGACTTCGCCGGTAGCCGGGTTGATGGCTTCGAAGGTGGCATCGCTGCCAGCGTCTACGTAAGCGCCATCGATGTAGAGTTTTTGCGTTCCGAAACGGGCCATAGTGTCCTCGCAAGTGCAGTGTGTGGTTGGCTGCCGCGTCACGCTCCTGCCGGTTGGCTGGTCGCTGCGCGCGGCTGTTCAGAGGCCTGGTTGTTTGTATCCAGGGACTGCTGTTTAGCCAGTTGTAGATCCATGTATTCGTAAGCGATGCGTATTGCCTGCTCGGTGTCGAATGCGTCACCCGAGAGGGCGCCACGCAACCACAGGCCGTCGATCAGGGCCGCCAGCCCGCGGGCGGCCTTGCGCGCATGGTAGAGCGGCAGGACACGGCGGAACTGGCAGCACAGGTTGGAGTACAGGCGGTGGTCGTTGATCCGCTGCAACCTGTGCAAAGACGGCTGGTGCATGCTGGAGGCCCAGAAGGCCAGCCAGGTTTTCATTGCCGGGCCATTCACCTGGCTCGCATCGAAGTTGCCTTCGATGATCACCTTCAGGTGGGCACGCGGGCTGTCGTCCGTGAGGGCCTGACGACGCGCGATCACACCCTCGTTGAGCATGTTCATGATGTAGCGCATCGTCGCTGCGATCAGGCCGTTCTTGTCCTGAAAGTAGTGACTGATGATGCCGTTCGACACGCCGGCCAAACGGGCAATCAGCGCAATGCTGGCATCTCCCAGTCCGACCTGATCGACCGCCTGCAAGGTGGCTTCGATCAACTGCTGGCGGCGGATGGGTTGCATACCGACCTTGGGCATCTTGCTATCTCCTCAGGCCTGCGGGCAGACGACAAGCGGCTACCTCGGCGAAGGCCAGTCTATTTTGTTTTGATTGAACGTTCAATCAATAAAGAATAAGCTCTGCGACAATTTGTGCCATTGACAGTTTTTGGGACGGTCACAGGGGCACGAATCGACACCCCAGGAAATCGCGTAACCCCCGGAATACAAGGCGTTGACGGGCATGAGCGATGCGAAAGACAGATTCTGCCGAGTGGCCACAGGCCGCGCGGCCGGCCCTTTGGAGCGGGCCAGGTGTCTGTGGCTAATGCGCGCACCCAGCGATGGCGTGCGCAAGAAGCGACAGGCGACCGGTCTGGTTTTTTGCAACGTTTCGATTCGGGATCACGGTTTCCAGGGTGCCTTTTATAACACCTTGCGCAGTAGGGCTATTGCACCAATTGCGTGGGACATAACTGTTTAGCCTCCACTGCCGCACTGCCCGGAGCATTCGTGCAATGAGTTCTGCTTCCCTGACAAAGCCCCCCGCCGAGCGGGTACGGGTCAACCACGTGGTGTTTTTCACCTCGGCGCTGATGATCCTTGTTCTGACTGCCTTGCTGATCGCTGTACCCGATATCGCCGGCCAGGTGCTTGGCGTCGCCCAGAAGTGGCTGACGCGCACCTTTGGCTGGTACTACATGCTGGTGATCTGCGGTTACCTGCTGTTTGTCGTCTACCTGGCATTTTCCGACTTCGGCAAGCTCAAGCTGGGCGGCAAGGACGACACCCCGGACTTCAGCTACGGCGCCTGGGCCGGCATGCTGTTCTCCTCCGGTATCGGTATCTCGCTGCTGTACTTCGGCGCTTCCGAGCCACTGGACCACTACTTCAACCCACCGGAAGGTACGCCTGCCAGCCTCGAGGCCGCGCGCCAGGGCCTGCAACTGACCTTCCTGCACTGGGGCCTGCACGGCTGGGCGATCTACGCCCTGGTCGGCCTGGCCGTGGGTTACTTCGCCTACCGTCACAACCAGCCGCTGGCACTGCGCTCGGCGCTCTACCCGCTGGTCGGTGAGCGTTGGGTCAAGGGTGGCGCGGGCCATGCCGTGGACATCTTCGGCATGTTCGTCACCCTGCTGGGCCTGGTGACCAATCTGGGCATCGGCTCGATGCAGGTGGCCTCGGGCCTGGAATACCTGTTTGGCATGGACCACAGCAAGACCAACCTGCTGGTGGTGATCCTGGTCATGGCCGGCGTGGCCACCGTTGCCGCGGTGTCGGGCGTGGAGAACGGCATCCGCCGCCTGTCCAACCTGAACATCCTGCTGTTCAGCGGCCTGTTGATCTTCGTGCTGCTGGCCGGCAATACCCTGCACCTGCTAAACGGCTTCGTGCAGAACGTCGGCGACTACCTCAACGGTGTCGTGCTGAAGACCTTCGACCTCTATGTCTATGAAGGCGACAACGACAAGTCCGAGCGCTGGCTGGGCCTGTGGACCGTGTTCTACTGGGCCTGGTGGATCTCCTGGGGCCCGTTCGTCGGCATGTTCATCGCCCGTATCTCCAAGGGCCGGACCGTGCGCCAGCTGGTCAGCGGCGTGCTGCTGATCCCGTTGGGCTTCACCCTGGCGTGGCTGTCGATCTTCGGCAACACTGCGCTGGACCTGGTGATCAACCAGGGCGCCGTGGAGCTGGGCAAGACCGCGCTGGAACAGCCGTCGATGTCGATCTACCAGCTGCTCGAGTACTTCCCGGCGGCGAAGATCGTCATCGGTGTGGCGGTGTTCGTCGGCTTCGTGCTGTTCCTCACTCCGGCCGACTCCGGCGCGGTGATGATGGCGAACCTGTCGTGCAAAGGCGGCAAGGTCGACGAAGACGCCCCGCACTGGATGGTGGTGTTCTGGTCGGTGGTGATCACCCTGGTGACCATCGGCCTGCTGTTCGCCGGTAACTTCGAAGCCATGCAGACCATGGTGGTACTGGCCGGCCTGCCGTTCTCGGTGGTTCTGGTACTGTTCATGTTCGGCCTGATGAAGGCCATGAAGCAGGACGTCGCGGTCGAGAGCGAGCGCGCCGAACTGGCCGCCCGTGGTCGTCGCGGTTTCAGCGAGCGTCTCAGCCAGCTGGATCTGCAGCCGACCCAGGCCGTGGTGCAGCGGTTCATGGACAAACAGGTCAGCCCGGCGCTGAAAGAAGCCGCCGAGCAACTGCGTACCCTGGGCTTCGAGGTCGAGACCCGGGTAGGTCAATCGCGCAACATGATGGGCCTGCGTGTGATGATGGAAGAGGGCAACCCCTTCGTCTACGAGGCCAGCCTGGATGGCTACCTGGCCGCGCCGAGCGAGGCGCCGGTCGAGGGCGAGCCGGAAGTGCAGCAGCGCTTCTACCGCGCCGAGGTGTACCTGCACGACGGCAGCCAGGAGTACGACCTGATGGGCTTCACCCGCGAGCAGATCGTGCGTGATGTGCTTGATCAGTTCGAAAGCCACCGCCAGCTGCTGGGGCGTGTGTACAGCTAATCCGGACCGCGCATGAACGAGGGCCCCGATCGAAAGACCGGGGCCCTCGTCGTTTCAGTCGTCGAGTGCGTTCAGGATGTCGCTGCGTGGTGTCGATTTCTTGCCGTCCACATCAACGGCAATGCCGCACAACTTGAGGGGCAGTTGTGATTTCAGAATGATGTGGCTGTCAAACATCAGTGGTCGATAACGCATTGGCAGATTGCAGTCCAATTTCTCGATCGGGCCGAACTTGATCAGGTAGCGTTTGAGATTGGGCTGGTCGTGCTGCCATTGGATCCTGACATGCCCGTCAGTCGTACGTTCGCTTGAGTAACTCACCTGCGACACCTGCGCTGGAAGCACTTCGATCGGCAGGCTCCAGGCGTTGTTCATCAATGCGTGTGAAGGCCTTTGCTGTTGCGACCCGACGCCAATTACGCATAGGAAGTACCTGCCTGGTGCGGTGCCGATCGGATCATCGATCCGATTGCTTCCTGATAGGACTGCACCACTATAATTCACAGGATCTTCACAGGCCCGCGCATCCTGCGTCGGCTTGTAGCGGTAGTAGCGAGTGTCGATGGTGAAGCCCACGCCCCATGTGGGGGAAAGCGTAGTCCCGTCATCGTTCGTCGCTAGCCTGCGCCAGCGGCTCCCGGGCTTGTCCTGCTTGAGTTCGAACCCGGGCAGCAGGTCGCAGTTTTGCTGTTCCAGATCGACCTGTCCTGCGCGAAAGCATGCCTTTACTCGCTCCACCGGCATGGCGAAATTGACGGGCCCATTACCCAGCTGATCGTCCTGATGGTCAGCGCAGGGGTTGTGCAGGCTGCACGGTAGGCTGTCTGATCTATTCTGGCGGCCACTGTTCACTACGCTGACAACCTGGCCATTGCTGCTGTCGATCACTGGGCTGCCCGAGGCACCCTCGTGCATGCCTGGGCAGTCATTGCTCCGGGCATTGCGCCATACCCAGGGATACTCGATGACAACCTCGACAGCCTGTTCCGTGCAGCTACTCAGGCGTAGCCCTTGGTCGGGACGACTGGGTTCGCCGATCACCTGCACGTGGCTGCCTGTTGCCGGGCTTGGGCCGAGACGTAGAGGCTGGATGCCCTCGGCCATGACCTGCTGCAGGCGGGCGTCGAGTTCGATCAGGGCCAGGTCGCTACCTTGCATGCTGCTCCAGACAATGCGCTTGAATGGAAAGGTCTTGCGCTTTGCAGCGGTGTCCACGAAGTAGTTGAAGCTGATCGAGCCTTCCAGTGCCTTGTCCTGGACGATAGTGCCGTTACGTTGGTCGACACAGTGTCCGCTGGTGATGACATAGGCCGGACCGCTCGACGGCGTCGAAGGATCACGGCTGTCGACAAGCGTACCGATGCACTGCGTGCTATCGGGCAAGGACAGCCGCCCGATTCCGCTCCAGCGCGCATTCTCGCCTTGGGCGTTATTGAGCGTCTCGGGTGTGGACGATGGGATAACGGGCTGGCTGGCGAGCGCCTGGAGGGAAAGACCGGCCATGAGCACGGCAGGCCAATGGAGGGGGAGTATGGGCATTGAATTCTCCTTGTCGAATTGCCGGCTCTAATTTGGCCGGTCGCGAACAGGAGAAAGCGGTACTTAAGTTAGCCTGGCGCGAACTGCCTTTCGCTCCAGTTACCCAGGAAGTTGAGCGCATGCTTGCCAGCACAAGCACGCCCAGGACCTGACGGTTTCAGCGATTACTGTAGCGGCCCTGCCGGCCATGGGCGGGCATGGCCTGGTTGCCACGTTCGCCGATCATCTGGTGCAAACCGATCAGCTCTATGCCCTGTCGCGTCAGTTGAGGTATTTCCCTTTGCAGTACCTCCAGGGTCTGCGGGTAGGGATGGCCGATGAGTACCGCCGAGCCCTGTCGGCGGGCCAGGGCGATACCTTGCTGCAGCTGCGCGTTGATTGCCTCGACGGTGCGCACGTCATCAAGGAACACATCCCGGGAGACATGGGCCAGGCCGGTAGCCTGCGCCTCTGCCGCCGCCACCGTCGCCGCACTGGTGCGGCTGTCGACGAAGAACAGATGGCGGCGTTGCAGTTCACCCATCAACCAGGTCATGGGCTCGCGCTGGGCGGTCATGCGGCTACCCATGTGGTTGTTGATGCCGGCGGCGTAGGGCACCTTGGCCAGGGCGGCATCCAGGCGCCGGGCCAGTTCGTCGAGGGCGACGCCCGGGTGCCAGGCGTAAGGCCCGGCAGCCGGGTCCATGGGCATGTGCAGGATCACCGTGCGTCCGGCCTTGTGGGCCTGGCGGGCGAAGTCGGTGGCATGCGGGGTGTCGGGCATGATCGCCATGGTCACAGGGCCGGGCAGGGCGAGCGTGCGGCTGTCGCGCTCGCTGCTTTGGCCGAGGTCGTCGATGATGATGCTCATGTAGGCCTTGCCGGCGGGCGCCGCGTGCGCGACGACGGCCAGCAGGCAGAACAGCAGGGACAGCAGATAACGCATGGTGGGTATCAGTCACCCTTGGTGATGTTCAGGCCCTTGAGCAGGCTGAGGGCCTGGCTGAGCTGGAAGTCGTTGTCCTGCGGGCGATCCTTGCGCTTGGCACTGCCGGTCGGTCGGTCGGCACCGCCATTGCCGTTGCCCAGGTGACCCTGCAGATCGGCTTCCTTGAAGTTGTCGTTGTCGGCTTCGGCGGTCAGCTTGGCCGGGCGCACTTCGATGTCCGGGACGATGCCCTGGGCCTGGATCGACCGGCCATTGGGGGTGAAGTACAGCGCGGTGGTGAGCTTCAGCGCACGGTCGTTGGCCAATGGCAGCACGGTCTGTACCGAGCCCTTGCCGAAGCTGTCGGTGCCCATCAGCACGGCACGCTTCTGGTCCTGCAGGGCGCCGGCGACGATCTCCGAGGCCGAGGCGCTGCCGCCGTTGATCAACACCACCAGTGGCACGCCTTCGCTGGCATCGGCCGGGTCGGCGGAGTAGCGTAGCTCGGAGTTGGCGATGCGGCCCTTGGTGTAGACGATCAGGCCTTTGGTGAGGAAGTGGTCGGCCACTTCCACCGCCGACTGCAGCACGCCGCCGGGGTTGTTGCGCAGGTCGAGAACCACGCCGCGCAGCTTCTTGCCGTTGTCCTTGCGTAGCTTGGCCAGGGCCTTGCCCACCTCGTCGCCAGTCTTGACCTGGAACTGGGTGATGCGGATGTAGCCGTAGTCGTTCTCCAGCAGCTGGCTCTTGACGCTCTTGACCTGGATCACCGCACGGGCCAGCGTCACGTCGAACGGCGTGCCGCCGTCGCGCACCAGTGTGAGGGTGATTTTCTCGCCAATCTTGCCGCGCATCTTGTCCACGGCCTCGGTCATGGTCTGACCGCGGGTTGGCGCGCCATTGATCTTGACGATCAGGTCACCGGCCTCGATGCCGGCGCGGGAGGCCGGAGTGTCGTCGATGGGGGAGACCACCTTGACGAAGCCGTCCTCCATGCCGACCTCTATCCCCAGGCCGCCGAACTCGCCGCTGGTGCTTTCCTGCAGCTCCTGGAAGTCTTCGGGGCCAAGGTAGGCCGAGTGCGGGTCGAGGTTGCTGAGCATGCCTTTGATGGCGTTTTCCAGCAGGGTCTTGTCGTCGACCGGTTCGACATAGGCCGCCTTGATGCGGTCCATGACCTCTGCGAAGGTGCGCAGCTCCTCCAGCGGCAGCGGCGCCTTGGCGGTCACCTCGGTGGCCGGCACCGCGGCCTGCCTGGCCACTGGCTTGGCCGGTTCGGCGGCAATGGCCAAGGGCGCGCCGATGACCAGGGCGATGGTCAGGGCCAGCTGGGTGAGGCGAGGCGAGTGCAGCATGTCGAACGAACTCCTGATCCTGTTGGTGCTCCTGCTGGGAGCATCGGCGCCGCCGTTTCGTGGGCGGCGCCGTAAAAGTAGCATTATCTAGCCTCGGCACCATTGCGCGGGGTCGGTGGGCTGGCCCTGCTGGCGAATCGCGAAGTACAGGCCGGCGCTGTCCTGGCCGCCACTGTCGCCGACAGTGGAGATGGCTTCGCCGGCCTTGACGATGTCGCCGGCGTTCTTGAGCAGGCTCTGGTTGTGGCCGTACAAGCTCAGGTAGCCATTGCCATGGTCGAGAATGACCAGAAGTCCAGCACCGCGCAACCAGTCGGCGAACACCACCCGCCCGCCGTGCACGGCGCGCACCTGGGTCCCGGCACTGGCGCTTATCATTACCCCGTCCCACTTGGCCCGCGCGTCACCGCCGCGGGTATCACCGAAGCGTGCCAGCAATCGACCGTTGACCGGCCATGGAAGTTTTCCCCGAGCGGAAGAAAATGCGCCGCCGTAGCTGGCTGTGTCGCTGGACACCACCGGGCCAAGGGTCGTCCGGGCCTTCTTCGGGATTTCCTCGGGTTCCCGGCTGCGGGCCTCGGCGGCCAAGGCCTGCGCCTTCCGGCGCTGCTCTTCTTCCTGCTTGGCCAGCAGGGCGCGTTGGCGGGCCTCCTCGGCCTCGCGCGCCTGGCGGGCGAGGGTTTCCTCGATGGTCTTGAGCACCTTGCCCAGGTCGGCCTGGTCCTGCTCGCGGCTCTGCAGTTTCTGGTCGCGCTCCTTCATGTCGCTGCTGAGCTTGGCCAGCACCTGCTGGCGCTTGTCGCGTTCGGCGACGAGGGCCTGGCGCTGAGTGTCGAGCTCGGCACGTTGTGCCAGCAACTGTTGCTGGTGGCCGGCGATGTCCTGCTCGACGTTGGCCAACTGGCGCAAGGTCTCGTTGAAGGTGCGCAACTGGTCCATGCGCGCTTTGCTGAGATAGTCGTAATAGGTGAGGGTACGGGCGAATTTCTCGGGATTCTGCTGGTTCAGCAGCAGCTTGAGGTATTCCTCGCGACCATTGTTCTGGTACGCGGAACGGGCCTGGATGGCAATCAGGCGTTGCTGTTCAACGCGGGCGCTCTGGAGTTTTTTTTTCTCGTGGTCAAGGCGCTCCAGCTCGCCCTCGGTCTTTTTTAGTTCTTGCTGCAGTGCCTCCACCTGTTTTTCGAGGTTGCCGATATCGGTCTCGGTGGCCTTGAGGTCTTTCTGCACGCCGGACTTTTCCTCCTGGAGCTTGCCCAGCATCTTTTTCAGCTCGGCGATGTCCTGGCGGGTGGCGTCCAGCTGTTGTTGGGTCTGCGCGCGCTCATCGGCAGCGAAGGCCGGGGCAAGCAGACATGACAGGGCGAGTAGGAACAGGGCGCGGAGCATGGGGTTGGGCGTACCAGGGATGGAGACTGGCCTAGTATGCCCGCGCAGGCGTGCAAAAAAAACGCCCAGCGGCGTGTGCGGCGGGGCGTTGGTCTGGAATTCAACTGTTTTGGGGGCCGCAAGGCAGCCCCACTACATCGATCAGGCGTCGATCAGGATCGAGGTGCCGGTCATCTCCACTGGTTTTTCCAGCCCCAGCAGCTCGAGCATGGTCGGCGCCACGTCCGCCAGCACGCCGCCGTTACGGACTTTCACGTGGCGCTTGCCGACGTAGATGAACGGCACCGGCTCGGTGGTGTGGGCGGTGTGCGCCTGGCCTGTGCATTCGTCTTCCATCTGCTCGACGTTGCCGTGGTCGGCGGTGATCAGGGCTTCGCCGCCGACCTTGTCCAGCGCCTCGACGATGCGGCCGACGCAGCCGTCCAGCGCCTCCACGGCCTTGACCGCAGCATCGAACACGCCGGTGTGGCCGACCATGTCGCCGTTGGCGTAGTTGACCACGATCACGTCATAACGTTGCTGCTCGATGGCCTCGACGATACGGTCGGTGACCTCAGGGGCGCTCATTTCCGGCTGCAGGTCGTAGGTGGCGACTTTCGGCGACGGGATCAGGATGCGTTCTTCGCCTTCGAACGGCTCTTCGCGCCCGCCCGAGAAGAAGAACGTGACGTGGGCGTACTTCTCGGTTTCGGCGATGCGCAGCTGGGTCTTGCCATTCTTCGCCAGGTACTCGCCGAGCACGTTGTGCAGGCTGGCCGGGGCGAAAGCCGCGGGGGCCGGGATCTTCGCCGAGTACTGGGTCAGGCCGATGTAGGCCGCCAGCTTGGGCAGGCGCGCGCGCGGGAATTCGTTGAAATCGGGCTCGACGAACACGCGGGACAGCTCGCGGGCGCGGTCGGCACGGAAGTTCATGAAGATCACCGCGTCGCCGTCTTCGACCTTGACCGCCTCGCCAATGCGCGTGGCCTTGACGAACTCGTCGCTCTCGTCGCGGGCATAGGCGGCTTCAAGGCCGGCCACGGCGGTCGCTGCGGTGTATTCGGCGGCGCTGTCGACGATCAGGTTGTAGGCGGCGCTGACGCGGTCCCAGCGGTTGTCGCGATCCATCGCGTAGTAGCGGCCGATCAGGCTGGCGATGCGGCCCTTGCCGAGTTTGGCGAAGGTGGCGTCGAGCAGCTCGATGGACGACTGCGCGCTGCGCGGCGGTGTGTCGCGGCCATCGAGGAAGGCATGCAGGTAGATCTTCTCGGCACCACGCTGCGCGGCCAGTTCGGCCATGGCGATCAGGTGGTCCTGGTGGCTGTGCACGCCGCCGTCGGAGAGCAGGCCGAGGATATGCACGGCCTTGCCGGCGCTGGCGGCTTTTTCCACGGCACCGACGAGCACCGGGTTTTCGAAGAACTCGCCGTCACGGATGGCCTTGGTCACCCGGGTGAAGTCCTGGTACACCACGCGGCCGGCGCCGAGGTTCATGTGACCGACTTCCGAGTTGCCCATCTGCCCGTCGGGCAGCCCCACGTCCATGCCGGAGCCGGAGATCAGACCATGCGGCTGGGTGGCGCGCAGGCGGTCGTAGACCGGCGTGTTGGCAGCAAAGATGGCGTTGTATTCGGGGCTTTCGCTGTGACCGAAGCCATCCAGGATGATCAGGACCAGAGGTTTAGGCGTACTCGTCATCAATCAAACTCACGGTTGTTCAAAGATGATAAAGACACGCATTTTAGGGCAAATCCGCCAGCGACGGCGAATATTCCTCCCATTGCCCGACCAGCGCGGTCAGGCATGCAACATGAAGGCGCGTTTGCCGCCAGCCCGGTGGGCTTTGGCGGTCATGGGGGGCTGTGTATACTGGCCGCCATTTTCAATCGCCTGGAACACCCCTGATGGTTGCTCACCTGATTCAATTCGCGACAGATCACTTCATCCTGGTGGCCATTTTCGTCGTCCTGCTGGTCCTGCTGCTGGTCAATGAAGTCCGCCGTGGCGGCCAGAGCCTGAGCAACGGCCAGCTGACTGCCCTGGTCAACGCCGACAAGGCCGTGGTGATCGATATCCGCACTGCCAAGGAATACTCGGCCGGGCATATCGTCGGCGCGCTGAGCATGCCGCAGGACAAAGTGGCCGGCCGCATGACCGAGCTGGAAAAGCACAAAGACAAGACCCTGATCGTCGTCGACGCGATGGGCCAGCAGTCCGGTACCCTGTGCCGCGAACTGCTCAAGGCTGGTTACACCGCCGCCAAGCTCAGCGGTGGCGTTTCCAGCTGGAAAGCCGATAACCTGCCCCTGGTGAAGTGATATGAAGCCCGTCATCGTCTATTCCAGCGACTACTGCCCCTACTGCATGCGCGCCAAGTACCTGCTCGAGAGCAAGGGCGTGGCGTTCGAGGAGATCAAGGTCGACGGCAAACCCCAGGTTCGCGCCGAAATGAGCCAGAAGGCCGGCCGTACCTCGGTGCCGCAGATCTGGATCGGCAGCACGCATGTCGGTGGATGCGATGACCTCTATGCCCTGGAGCGCGCGGGCAAGCTCGACGCGCTGCTGGCGGCCTGATTCGCACTGCATTCAAGAACATTAGGAAAAGGATCTGCCATGACTGACCAACAGAACAACGGCGCTGGTGCTGAAGAAACCGCACCACAATTCTCCCTGCAGCGCATCTACGTGCGCGATCTGTCGTTCGAGGCTCCGAAAAGCCCGCAGATCTTCCGCCAGCAGTGGGAGCCGAGCGTATCGCTGGACCTGAACACCCGTCAGAAAGCCCTGGAAGGCGACTTCCACGAAGTGGTGCTGACCCTGTCGGTGACCGTCAAGAACGGTGACGAAGTGGCGTTCATCGCCGAAGTGCAACAGGCTGGTATCTTCCTGATCGCCAACCTGGACGCGTCCTCGATGAGCCACACCCTCGGCGCGTTCTGCCCGAACATCCTGTTCCCGTACGCCCGCGAGACCCTGGACAGCCTGGTGACCCGTGGCTCGTTCCCGGCGCTGATGCTGTCGCCGGTCAACTTCGACGCCCTGTACGCGCAAGAAATGCAGCGCATGCAGGAAGCCGGTGAAGTGCCGACCGTTCAGTAATTTCTGCCGGTAAAGAAAAAGGCGACCTTCGAGGTCGCCTTTTTCATGTCTCTTGCTGGGGATAGAACCCGAGCGGCGAGCACATCAGCTTCCGGCAAACCCCTGCTGGCGCCACGCCTCGTACACCGTTACGGCCACGGTATTGGACAGGTTCAAGCTCCGGCACCCCGGCCGCATCGGCAGGCGCAGGCGTTGCTCGGCAGGCAGGCTGTCCAGCACCTCGGCCGGCAGGCCACGGCTTTCGGGCCCGAACAGGAAGGCGTCACCGGGCTGGTACTCGACCTCATGGAACGGGTGCGAGCCTTTGGTGGTGAACGCGAACAGTCGAGGCTGATTCAGGCTTTCCAGGCATTCGGCCAGGCTTTGGTGGCGCTGTAGCGTGGCATACTCGTGGTAATCCAGCCCCGCGCGGCGCAGGCGTTTGTCGTCCAGTTCGAAGCTGATGGGCTCGATCAGGTGCAGGGCGCAGCCGCTGTTGGCGCACAGGCGGATGATGTTGCCGGTATTCGGCGGAATTTCTGGTTGAAAAAGGATGACGTGAAACATGCACGGCTCCAAGCGTGAAGATGACGAGCATTCTACCCCCGAACCCGACCCGCGTTCGAAGGCCTGGCCGCGGGTGCTGCTGTCGCTGGCGATCTTCGGCATGCTCGTGGGCCTGATGATCGGCCGGCTGACCGCGCCCGAGGAGCGGGTGCTGGAGCAGGTCGAGGTGGTGCAGGGCGGGCTGGACCTGTGGTTCAACGAAGAGCCGCAACTGCATGGCGAGACTGTCGAGGGTACCGTGGCCGTGGTGTTCCAGGCCGAGGGCAAGGCCGCGCGGGGCCAGTTGATGTTGCAGGGCAAGCCGGTGGGCTGGCGTTTGCAGAAGAGCGAGGAAGGCTTGCTGTTGACGCTGGTCGCTGCGCGCCCCCTGCGCGGCGAATGGGCCGGAGCGCAGGAGGCGGGACGTTGGCGGGTGCAGGTGAGGCTGCATGAATAAAAGAGGGGATATCCCGGCCTGCCTGTACCGAGGTCCCCAAAACTGGAGGTACTGGATACAAAGCAGGGAGCGTGCCAGGTCTTGCAGGCCCTGGAATGCGGTGTTCCGGCCATTTTTCGAGGGTTTTGAAGGCTAATCTGCCTTGTGCTGGTGCATGCGGCACAGCAACGGTGCAGCTGGGACCTGATAAATTTGCCAGTTTCGGCCACTGCCAGCATTGGTTAACGTTCTGCTCATGAATCATGCTCCTGTGGAGGGATTGTTCATGAGCCTGCACTTGCCGATGCTCGATCACCAGCGATCATCTTTCGGGGGGAGTTCCTACTCCAGGGCGTATACGCCATACGGTGCCGCTGCATTTGCAGAAGGCCCGACTCTCGGCTTCTGCGGGCAGCTCTGCGAAAGACCTATAGGCACCTATCAGCTGGGCAACGGCTACCGCTGCTATTCGCCAACCGCATTGCGCTTCCTGTCACCGGATCGCCACAGCCCATTCGGCAGAGGGGGGCTCAACGCATATGGCTATTGTGCTGGTGATCCAGTCAATCGGAGTGATCCTGGTGGGCGGTGGTGGGGGTTGGTGAGGGATGCCGTCTTCTCGGCCCTCGTCTTCCAGGATGGAGCAAGGGATCTGCACAAAAGTCTCCTGAATAGGGGGGAGGTGCAGGCGAAAAAGGCGCATTCTACCGATCATCGTGTACTGAATGAGGTGGCCCCTAGCCTGACACGGCTCACCGTCGATAGTGGTCAGGTCGCTTTGGGAGGGCTTTCGTTTGCCACTAATGCGCTTCAGTTGGCGGGTGTGGCGGTGAACCCTGTTGTGGGCAGTGTGGCGGCATGGGCGGGTTTTGCGCTCTGGGGAGCGAAGAAAGCTGCCCAGTATCGTGAGGCAAGGCAGGCGCAGGATCCCTTGCACTATCTGACGCTGAGTAGCGTGAAACAGGAACAGAAAATTCCTGCGTTGTTCGGGCAAGTGAGGGAGTCAATCAACGCCGGCACGGCCTCGGATCTGTCCGAGGTAGTGATACAGCAGACACACAATGACGTTTTTACGGCCGCTGGTGAATTAAGGGACATGAAGTAAGTCGATCTATTCCTGCTTCATGTCTGTTGCGCTCTATTGGCAGTTGAGCCGCCAATTGGTCTGAATCATGTGTTGCCTACGAGAGGGCCATGTTTGGCCCTCCCAGGTTTGCAGCAGGTCGATGCTCAGTGGTCTTCGCCCTCGTCCTCATCGGAGCCATCCACCTTCATCCCCAGCTCCTTGATCTTGCGCGTCAAGGTGTTGCGCCCCCACCCCAGCAACAACGCCGCATCACGACGACGCCCGGCCGTATGCTTGAGCGCCGTCTCGATCATGATCCGCTCGAAACTGGGCACGGCGCTGTCGAGCAGGCTCGACTGGCCACGGGCAAGGGCCTGGTCGGCCCACTGGCGCAGGGCCTGTTCCCAGTTGGTCACCGGCGCGGCGTCCTGGGGCAGGTTGAGCAGTTCCGGCGGCAGGTCGCCGATCAGCACTTCGCGGCTGGAGGCCATCACGGTGATCCAGCGGCAGGTGTTCTCCAGCTGGCGCACGTTGCCCGGCCAGGGCAGGTTGCGGATGAATTCCTCGGTCTCGGGCTTGAGCAGCTTGGGTTCCACCGCCAGCTCATGGGCGGCGCGGCCGAGGAAGTGGCGGGCCAGGGCCGGGATGTCCTCACGTCGGTCCGCCAGGCGCGGGATATGGATGCGGATCACGTTGAGGCGGTGGAACAGGTCTTCACGGAACTTGCCGGCCTGCACCAGCGACTCGAGGTTCTGGTGGGTGGCGGCGATGATGCGCACATCCACCTTAACCGGCACATGGCCGCCGACCCGGTAGAACTCGCCGTCGGCCAGCACTCGCAGCAGGCGGGTCTGGGTATCGGCGGGCATGTCGCCGATCTCGTCGAGGAACAGCGTGCCGCCGTCGGCCTGCTCGAAACGCCCACGACGCAGGTTGGCAGCGCCGGTAAAGGCGCCCTTTTCATGGCCGAACAGCTCGGACTCCATCAGGTCCTTGGGGATCGCCGCCATGTTCAGGGCAATGAACGGCGATGCCGCGCGCGGGCTGTGGCGGTGCAGGGCATGGGCCACCAGCTCTTTGCCGGTACCAGACTCACCATTGATCAGCACAGTGATGTTGGAGTGGCTGAGGCGGCCGATGGCACGGAACACCTCTTGCATCGCCGGCGCCTCGCCGATGATCTCGGGGGTGCGGGCCAGCGCCTGGGGCACCTCCAGCGCCTGCTGCTCCTGGGCGTGCTGGTTGGCGCGCTTGACCAGCGACACCGCTTCGTCGACATCGAACGGCTTGGGCAGGTACTCGAAGGCGCCGCCCTGGTACGACGCCACGGCGCTGTCCAGGTCGGAATGGGCGGTCATGATGATCACCGGCAGCCCAGGGTGCTGGTCGCGGATCTGGGCGAGCAGGTCAAGGCCGCTGGCGCCGGGCATGCGGATATCCGAGATGATCACGTCCGGTTGCTGGCGGGCCAGGCGGCCCATCACGCCGTCGGCGCTGTCGAAGCTCTGGGTGGTCATGCCTTCCTGCTGCAGGGCCTTTTCCAGGACCCAGCGGATGGAGCGATCATCATCGACGATCCAGACGGTTTCACTTCGGCTCATGGGGCGGTGGCTCCTTGTTCCAGGGGCAGGTAGATCGAGAAGGTGGTGTGGCCGGCGTGGCTTTCACATTCGATCAGGCCCTGGTGCTGGCTGATGATGTTCTGGGTGATGGCCAGGCCCAGCCCGGTGCCGTCCGGGCGGCCGCTGACCATGGGATAGAAGAGGGTGTCCTGCAGTTCCGCGGGGATGCCGGGGCCGTTGTCGATGATCTCGATCCGCGCCACCAGGCGGTGGCGCACGTGGCCGATGGTGAACTGGCGCACGGCCCTACTGCGCAGGGTGATGCGGCCCAGGCGCAGTTCGTTCTGCGCGCCGATGGCCTGCATGGCGTTGCGCACGATGTTGAGCACGGCCTGGATCATCTGCTCGCGGTCAATCAGCACGTCCGGCAGGCTCGGGTCGTAGTCGCGCACCAGGGTGATGCCGCCCTGGCTCTCGGCATCGACCAGGCTGCACACCCGTTCGAGCACTTCGTGGATATTGGTCATGGACAACGACGGCAGCTTGTTCGAGCCGAGCATGCGGTCGACCAGGTTGCGCAGGCGGTCGGCCTCTTCGATGATCACATTGGTGTAGTCACGCAGGCCGTCCTCGGGCAGCTCGCGGGCCAGCAGTTGCGCCGCGCCGCGAATGCCGCCGAGGGGGTTCTTGATCTCGTGGGCGAGGCCACGCACCAGCATCTTGGTGGTCTCCTGCTTGCTCAGCTGGGCCTCCTCCTTGGTGATGCGCAGCAGGCGGTCACGCGGGTGCACCTCCAGCAGCAGCAGGGTCTGGCCCTGATGCAGGATGGGCGTGACGGCGTAGTCGACAGTGATGCTCTGGCCGGCCAGCGAGGTCAGCTGGGCTTCGCGCTTGGTGAACGGGTGCGCCTGCTCCACCGCCTGGCGCAGCGAGTTGAGTGCCTCGGCCGATTCGGTGAACAGCTCGCTGATGAACTGGCCATGGCTGCGCTGGCCACTGACAGCCAGGAGCATTTCCGCGGCTGGATTCATGTACTCCAGGCGCAGTTCGGCATTGAGCAGGAGCGTGGCCGTGGTCAGGTTGTCCAGAAGCAGACGGTGCTGTGCATCGCTGATGGTCATAAGGTGTCGTTGACCTCTTTTGGCACAGTGGCGCCCAACGGCTCGGGCCCGGGGGCGCGCACGGAAAAGTGCTGGATGCAGTGAAAATGCAAGAACCAAACCAAGGCTCCGAAAAGAAGCGGAAATTCCGGATAAACACCTGGAACTGCGCGAATTCGAGCCATAAAGCCCTGGTTTATCGATTCTTGTGAACCAAATTGGGTTGCATGATGGGGCGTGCCGCCAAGTCATGCACCAATATGGAGCATAGGGCGGTCAGCGCAATTTGCACAGCTGGGCGCTGGCGCGAACCAGGGCGAGGTGGCGCGTTGTGTCCTGGGTGCGTTGTTGCAAGGCGTCGGCCAGGTGGTTGGCGCATTGGCTCGGCGGGGTCTGGTCAAAACGGGCGAGGGCGCTCAGCAGCTGTTCCTGCAGCAGGTCCAGTTCAGGGCGCACTTCGTTGGCCAGGTCGCGGCGTGGAAGGGCTGGCGCCTGTCGGGCGCGATGCCAGGTGTCGAGCAGGTGGTACTGCAGGAGCTTGTTGGCTTCGATCTGGTCGGCAAAAAAGGCCTCGACGCGTGCCGGATCCAAGTGGTGGGCGACGGCGGCTTGGCGTGCGCTGACCAATACCTGGTGCTCGCGGGCACTGGCCTGCACGGGTTGCTGGTGATCCCACTTGTGCAGGGCGACAGCTTCGGCCAGGTCCAGGCGCCGATCGATGGTGGCAAGCAACTGATCCAGGGTAGGCGTGATGCTCGGTGAGGTGGCACAACCGGATAGGGCGATGCAGCAGGTCAGGGCGAGGGTGGTGGCACGCATGGCGATCTCCTTGGGAATGAAGCCTCGAGTGTCGCCTGTGGCGTTGCGGCGGCTAATAGGTGTTGTCCGATGATGAGGGTATGAAAAAGAAACGGCCTCCCGAGGGAGGCCGTAATGATGTCACCGACGCGAGGCGCCGATCAGATCAGCAGCTGTAGTACAGCTCGTACTCCAGCGGGTGCACGAAGGTGCGGACCTTGATCTCTTCTTCGCTCTTCAGCTCGATGAAGGCATCGATGAAGTCGTCGGAGAACACGCCGCCCTTGGTCAGGAACGCACGGCCTTTGTCCAGCTCTTCCAGGGCTTCCTTCAGGCTGCCACAGACTTGCGGGATTTCCTTGGCCTCTTCAGGCGGCAGGTCGTACAGGTTCTTGTCGGCGGCATCGCCTGGGTGGATCTTGTTCTGGATACCGTCCAGGCCTGCCATCAGCAGGGCCGCGAAGGCCAGGTACGGGTTGGCCGACGGGTCCGGGAAGCGTGCTTCGATACGGCGGGCTTTCGGGCTGCCGACGTAAGGAATACGGATCGAGGCGGAACGGTTGCGCGCCGAGTAGGCCAGCATCACCGGGGCTTCGAAACCTGGGACCAGACGCTTGTACGAGTTGGTCGACGGGTTGGTGAAGCCGTTCAGGGCCTTGCCGTGCTTGATGATGCCGCCGATGAAGTACAGGGCGGTATCGGACAGGCCGGCATAGCCTTCGCCGGAGAAGGTGTTCTTGCCGTCTTTCCAGATCGACATGTGCACGTGCATGCCCGAGCCGTTGTCGCCGTACAGAGGCTTGGGCATGAAGGTGGCGGTACGGCCATAGGCGTCGGCAACGTTGTGCACGACGTATTTCAGGGCCTGTACTTCGTCAGCTTTCTTCACCAGGGTGTTGAACTTGACGCCGATTTCGTTCTGGCCGGCAGTCGCCACTTCGTGGTGGTGAACTTCGACGGTCTGGCCCATTTCTTCCAGGGCGTTGCACATGGCGGTGCGGATTTCGTGGTCGTGGTCGAACGGCGGAACCGGGAAGTAGCCGCCTTTCACGCCCGGACGGTGGCCTTTGTTGCCGCCTTCCACGTCAGCGCCGGTCATCCACGAGCCTTGCTCGGAGAAGATCTTGAACATCGAGCCGGAGATGTCCGAGTGGAACTTCACTTCGTCGAAGATGAAGAACTCAGGCTCTGGGCCTGCGAACACGGTGTCACCGATGCCGGTGCTCTTCAGGTACTCTTCGGCGCGCTTGGCGATGCCGCGCGGGTCACGATCGTAGCCCTGCATGCTCGACGGGTCGACGATGTCGCAGGTGATGATCAGGGTCGGTTCTTCGGTGAACGGGTCCAGCACGGCGGTTTCGTCAACCGGCATCAGGATCATGTCGGAGGCTTCAATGCCTTTCCAGCCAGCGATGGAGGAGCCGTCGAACATCTTGCCGACTTCGAAGAAGTCTTCGTCCAGGCCATCGCGCGCCGGCATGGTCACGTGATGCTGAATGCCCTTGGTGTCCGTGAAACGCAGATCAATCCACTTGACGTCATGATCTTTGATGAGTTGAACCGACTTCGACATGTTGTCCTCCGGATGGTCTAGGGCGCAGTTGGCCGCTGCCCTGGAAATAAGGGTGTCGCTGGGCGCGGATAGTCGGCCAAGCTTACCTGCCTCACAAGGGAGCAAATTGCATGCCAGTGCCCGAAAATGGCCTGCACGCGATAAAAAGAGGCGTTGCTGGGTATTTGCTGGTGATCTGGATGGCTGCTGTGCACTCATGTGATGCGTTTTTTAACTTTGCCGCACCGTTATGGTGCGCTCTGTGCGTGCAGGGCTACATCGCGGGGCAGGCAACATAAATCCAACCTTCTGGACAAAAGTTGGTCAAAAGCTGAGCAATTTCCGCTATAATTCGCGCCCCTCATTTTCGGTAGGCCCTGGGCGCGCTGTTAAACCAATGAAACTTATCGTCAAAGTCTTCCCAGAAATCACCATCAAGAGCCGGCCGGTGCGCAAGCGCTTCATCCGCCAGCTCGCCAAGAACATCCGCAACGTGCTCAAGGACCTTGATCCCGAGCTCGCGGTTGATGGTGTCTGGGATAATCTCGAGGTGGTCACCCGCGTCGAGGACGAAAAGCTCCAGCGCGAAATGATCGAGCGCCTCACCTGCACGCCGGGTATCACCCACTTCCTGCAGGTCGAGGAGTATGCACTGGGCGATTTCGACGACATCGTCGCCAAGTGCAAGCACCACTTTGGCCACCTGCTGGCCGGCAAGCGCTTCTCGGTACGCTGCAAGCGCGGCGGCCACCACGATTTCACCTCGATGGACGTCGACCGCTACGTCGGCAGCCAGCTGCGCCAGCTGTGCGGCGCCGCCGGCATCGACCTGAAGACCCCAGAAGTCGTGGTGCGCATGGAGATCCGCGACCAGCGCCTGTACGTGATTCACAATCAGCACAACGGCATTGGCGGCTACCCGCTGGGCGCACTGGAACAGACCCTGGTGCTGATGTCCGGTGGCTTCGACTCCACCGTCGCGGCCTACCAGATGATGCGCCGCGGACTGATGACCCATTTCTGCTTCTTCAACCTCGGTGGCCGTGCCCACGAGCTGGGCGTGATGGAAGTGGCCCACTACCTGTGGAAGAAGTACGGCAGCAGCCAGCGCGTACTGTTCATCAGCGTGCCGTTCGAGGAAGTGGTCGGCGAGATCCTCAACAAGGTCGACAACAGCTACATGGGCGTCACCCTCAAGCGCATGATGCTGCGCGGCGCCGCGCACATGGCCGACCGTCTGCAGATCGACGCGCTGGTCACCGGCGAGGCGATCTCCCAGGTGTCGAGCCAGACCTTGCCGAACCTGTCGATCATCGACTCGGCCACCGACAAGCTGGTGCTGCGTCCGCTGCTGGCCAGCCACAAGCAGGACATCATCGACCAGGCCACCGAGATCGGCACCGCCGACTTCGCCAAGCACATGCCCGAATATTGCGGCGTGATCTCGGTGAACCCGACAACCCATGCCAAGCGTCACCGCATGGAGCACGAAGAAAAGCAGTTCGACATGGCCGTGCTGGAGCGCGCCCTGGAGCGTGCCAAGTTCATCTCCATCGACCATGTGATCGACGAGCTGGGCAAGGACATCGAAATCGAGGAAGTGGCCGAGGCGCTGCCAGGCCAGATCGTCATCGACATTCGTCACCCCGACGCCCAGGAAGACGAACCTCTGGTGCTGGAAGGCATCGAAGTCCAGGCCATGCCGTTCTACGCCATCAACAGCAAGTTCAAGCACCTGGACCCCACGCGCCAGTACTTGCTGTATTGCGACAAGGGTGTGATGAGCCGTCTGCACGCACACCACCTGCTCAGTGAGGGACATGCCAATGTGCGTGTTTATCGTCCGACATAAGACGCCAGGGCTGTATGGCGGCAGCATCCGCCATCGCCCTCCCGACCATCGGGCCCGCTGAGCCGTAAACCGTACATATTGGCCGCCTACACTGGCGGCAACCGAATCCTCTGATCGAGATACAGTTGTGATCGAAAATCTGCGTAACATCGCCATCATCGCCCACGTTGACCATGGTAAAACCACCCTGGTCGACAAACTCCTGCGCCAGTCCGGCACCCTGGAGCGTAACGAGCTCAACGACGAGCGCGTCATGGACTCCAACGACCAGGAAAAAGAGCGCGGCATTACCATTCTGGCGAAAAACACCGCCATCAACTGGAACGGCTACCACATCAACATCGTCGACACCCCCGGCCACGCCGACTTCGGTGGCGAGGTTGAGCGTGTAATGTCGATGGTCGACTCGGTGCTGCTGCTGGTCGACGCCCAGGACGGCCCGATGCCGCAAACCCGCTTCGTGACCAAGAAGGCCTTCGAAGCTGGCCTGAAGCCAATCGTCGTGATCAACAAGGTCGACCGTCCAGGCGCGCGTCCTGACTGGGTTCTGGACCAGATCTTCGACCTGTTCGACAACCTCGGTGCCACCGACGAACAGCTGGACTTCAAAGTCGTCTACGCCTCGGCCCTGAACGGCATCGCAGGTCTCGACCACACCGCCATGGGCGAAGACATGACCGCCCTGTACCAGTCGATCGTCGACAACGTACCGGCGCCGGACGTTGACCGTGAAGGTTCGTTCCAGATGCAGATCTCGGCACTGGACTACAACAGCTTCCTGGGTGTTATCGGTGTTGGCCGTATCGCCCGTGGCCGCATCAAGCCGAACACCCCGGTTGTTGCCATCGATGTCGACGGCAAGAAGCGTAACGGCCGTATTCTGAAGCTGATGGGCCACCACGGCCTGCACCGCGTCGACGTCGAAGAAGCCCAGGCTGGCGACATCGTCTGCATCAGCGGTTTCGACGAGCTGTTCATCTCCGACACCCTGTGCGCCCCGGACGCGGTAGAAGCGATGAAGCCGCTGACCGTCGACGAGCCAACCGTTTCGATGACCTTCCAGGTCAACGACTCGCCGTTCTGCGGCAAGGAAGGCAAGTTCGTCACCAGCCGTAACATCAAGGACCGTCTGGACAAGGAGCTGCTGTACAACGTTGCCCTGCGCGTCCAGGAAACCGACTCCCCTGACAAGTTCAAGGTATCGGGCCGTGGCGAGCTGCACCTGTCCGTTCTGATCGAAACCATGCGCCGTGAAGGCTTCGAGATGGCCGTAGGCCGCCCTGAAGTGATCATCCGCGAAGTCGACGGCGTCAAGCAGGAACCGTTCGAGAACGTCACCATCGACATCCCTGAAGAATCCCAGGGCAAGGTCATGGAAGAAATGGGTCTGCGTAAAGGCGACCTGACCAACATGGTGCCGGATGGCAAGGGCCGTGTTCGCCTGGAATACAACATTCCAGCCCGTGGTCTGATCGGTTTCCGCAACCAGTTCCTGACCCTGACCAACGGTGCAGGCATCCTGACCTCGATCTTCGATCGCTACGACACCATGAAGTCGGGCCAGATGTCCGGCCGTCTGAACGGCGTACTGGTTTCGGTCGAGACCGGCAAGGCACTGACCTACTCGCTGGAAACCCTGCAGGCGCGCGGCAAGCTGTTCGTCGAGCACGGCCAGGAGATCTACAACGGTCAGATCATCGGCCTGAACAGCCGCGACAACGACCTGGGCGTGAACCCGACCAAAGGCAAGAAGCTCGACAACATGCGTGCTTCGGGCAAGGACGAAGTCATCGCTCTGGTACCGCCGGTTCGCCACACCCTGGAACAGGCCCTGGAGTTCATCCAGGACGACGAGCTGTGCGAAGTCACGCCGAAGTCGATCCGTCTGCGCAAGAAGATCCTGGACGAAGGCGAGCGTACCCGCGCTGCCAAGAAAGCCAAGAACTGAGTTAGCTCAGGCTGAATGAAAACGCCCCCGGTCGAAAGGCCGGGGGCGTTTTTGTTTGCCTTCAGAAATACAGGCCGCTTTGCAGCCCCAGCATTTCAGGCGTGGCGCAGTCTCAGCGCCCGACCACCTTGGGCTTGTACGCGCAATACCCCGGCCGCGGCCCGACCTTGGGGTGGTTGCGGCAGGTATCCGGGCGCTTGTCGTAGATGGTGCACAGGCGGCTCTTGCGATCCAGGTACATGCAGTCATCGTTGCTCATCCGGGTCAGGGTGAAGATCCCCGATTTCTGGTTGAAGCGCTCGATGATGCCTTCCTTCTGCAGGCGTTTGGCCACGTTCTTCGGCGGTTCGTCTTTCTCGAATTCATCCACCACGCCAATGCGGATCAGATCCTTGATCTTCACCTCCACCGGCAGGGTGCAGCAGGTCGAGTGGCAGCCACCGCACATATGGCTGGCATAGCGCTGCCAGGTCTCCAGGCGGTCGACTTCGGCGGCGGCGATCAGGGTCGTTTTCATGGTTATGGGGTGAATCACGGTCTTGGGGCGCGCGATCATACCGGAGTTGCTCAATTTGTGAACAACCTTTTGCCCGATTCCCCTGGCAGTTGATGAAAACCGCGAACGCTCGCTGTCGCTGTGTGTCAGAGCGTCTAGGCTGAACACTCTCCCTGCGCTTTCGCCTACTTGCCCGAGGATGCCGCATGTCCCAGGAAAACAAGGCCCGTGAGGCCAAAGCTCATACCGACGAGGTGGCCGCGTTCCGCGCCGCCGTGCTGGCCAAGCTGACCTACGCCGTTGGCAAGGACCCGGAACACGCCTTCGACCACGACTGGTTCGAGGCCATTGCCCTGGCTGCCCGCGACCATATGGTCGACCACTGGATGGATCACACTCGCCAGGCCTACCGCCGTAGCCAGAAGCGGGTGTATTACCTCTCCCTCGAGTTTCTCATCGGCCGCCTGCTGTACGACAGCCTGAGCAACCTCGGTTACCTGGAGATCGCCCGCGAGGCGCTCGAAGGGCTGGACGTCGACCTGGAGCGTATCCGCCTGCTCGAGCCTGACGCGGCACTGGGCAACGGTGGCCTCGGTCGCCTGGCGGCGTGCTTCATGGAGAGCATGTCGACCCTGGGTATTGCCGCCCATGGCTATGGCATCCGCTACGAGCATGGGTTGTTCCGCCAGGCGGTGGTCGATGGCTGGCAGCAGGAGCAGACCGAGAACTGGCTGGATTTCGGCAACCCCTGGGAGTTCGAACGGGCGGAGGTGATCTACCCGATCAGTTTCGGCGGCAGCGTCGAGACCGTGCAGGAAGGCAATGGCCAGCAACGTCAGGTCTGGTGGCCGGGCGAGACGGTACGGGCGGTGGCCTACGACACGCCGGTGGTCGGCTGGCGCGGCTCCAGCGTCAATACCCTGCGTCTGTGGCGTGCCCGGGCTCTGGAGGAACTGCACCTGGAGCGCTTCAACGCCGGTGACCACCTGGGCGCGGTGGCCGAGGTGGCCCGCGCCGAAAGCATCTCGCGGGTGCTGTACCCGGCCGACAGCACCGAGGCCGGCCAGGAGTTGCGCCTGCGCCAGGAGTACTTCTTCGTTTCGGCCTCGCTGCAGGACCTGCTGCGGCGCCACCTGAACATGCACAAGGACCTGCTCAACCTGCCGGATGCCGCGGCCATCCAGCTCAACGACACCCACCCGTCGATTGCCGTGGCCGAGCTGATGCGCCTGCTGGTCGACCAGCACGAAATCCCTTGGGACAAAGCGTGGGCGCTGACCGTCGGCACCCTGGCCTACACCAACCACACCTTGTTGCCCGAAGCCCTGGAAACCTGGCCGGTGGCATTGATGGAGCGCATGCTGCCGCGGCACATGCAGATCATCTACCTGATCAACGCCTACCATATCGACGCACTGCGGGCCAAAGGCCTGCACGACTTCGACGTGCTGCGCGCGGTGTCGCTGATCGAGGAGGACAATGGCCGCCGGGTGCGCATGGGCAACCTGGCGTTCCTTGGCTCGCACAGCGTCAACGGCGTGTCGGCGCTGCACAGCAAGCTGATGAAAAGCACGGTGTTTGCCGAGCTGCACAAGCTCTACCCGCAGCGGATCAACAACAAGACCAACGGCATCACCTTCCGCCGTTGGCTGTACCAGGCCAACCCGCCGCTCACGGCGATGCTGATCGAGGCGCTGGGGCCGGAGGTGCTGGATGACCCGGAAGGCAAGCTCAAGGCACTGGCGCCCTTCGCCGACAAGGCCACCTTCCGCAAGCAGTTCGCCGCCCAGCGCCTGCACAGCAAGCGCGCGCTGGCCAGCATCATCCAGGACAGGTTGGGCGTGACGGTCAACCCGGAGGCGCTGTTCGATGTGCAGGTCAAGCGCATCCACGAGTACAAGCGCCAGTTGCTCAATCTGCTGCACACGGTGGCGCTGTACCAGGCCATCCGCAACGACCCCGGCACCGACTGGGTGCCGCGGGTGAAGATCTTCGCCGGCAAGGCGGCGGCCAGCTACCACCAGGCCAAGCTGATCATCAAGCTGGCCAACGACATTGCCCGGGTGGTCAATAACGACCCCACGGTGCGCGGCCTGCTCAAGGTGGTGTTCCTGCCCAACTACAACGTCAGCCTGGCTGAGAGCATCATTCCGGCGGCGGATCTGTCCGAGCAGATTTCCACGGCCGGCTACGAGGCCTCCGGCACCAGCAACATGAAGTTCGGTCTCAATGGCGCGTTGACCATCGGCACCCTCGATGGCGCCAACGTCGAGATGTGCGAGCAGGTGGGGGCCGAGAACATGTTCATCTTCGGCCTGACCGCGCAGCAGGTGGAGGCACGCAAGCGCAGCGGCGACTTTGGCGCCGCGTCGGCGATCGCTGCCTCCCATCGTCTGGGCGACGTGCTGCAGGCGATTCGCAGCGGGGTGTTCTCGCCTGATGATCCGGCGCGCTATGCCGGATTGGTGGACGGGCTGATCGCCTACGACCGCTTCCTGGTGTGCGCCGACTTCGATGCCTACTGGGACGCCCAGCGGCGAGTCGAGGAGTTGTGGCACGCGCCGCAGGACTGGTGGCGCGTGGCAGTGCTGAACACGGCGCGGATGGGCTGGTTCTCGTCGGACCGGACCATTCGCGAGTATGCGACCGAGATCTGGAAGGCCTTGGATTAGCACACCGGGGCCGCTCTGCGGCCCATCGCCGGCAAGCCGGCTCCCATAAAGATCCACAGCACCGCCAAACTCTGTGGGAGCCGGCTTGCCGGCGATGGGCTGCGCAGCAGCCCTAATCGACAAGCTGCGTGAACTCAAAGCCCAATGAGCCCTCTGATCTGCCACACGAGTCTCTTTGCTCGCTAGCCCGTCACTCTCCCTGTAAACTGCGGGGGTTTTTCTCCCCCTTTCCTTTTCGGAGCCATACATGTCCCGCGTTACCCTGAGTCGCTATCTGATTGAGCAGACCCGCAGCAACAATACCCCTGCCGATCTGCGCTTCCTGATCGAAGTGGTGGCGCGTGCGTGCAAGGAGATCAGTCACCACGTGTCCAAGGGCGCCCTGGGCGGCGTGCTGGGCAGCATGGGCACCGAGAACGTGCAGGGCGAGGTGCAGAAGAAGCTCGACGTGATTTCCAACGACATCCTGCTCGAAGCCAACGAGTGGGGCGGTCACCTGGCCGGCATGGCCTCCGAAGAGATGGACAATGCCTACCAGATCCCGGGCAAGTACCCCAAGGGCGCCTACCTGCTGGTCTTTGACCCGCTGGACGGCTCGTCGAACATCGACGTCAACGTCTCGGTCGGCACCATCTTCTCGGTGCTGCGTTGCCCGAACGAATACCTGAGCCAGAACGAAACCCTGAACGAGAATGCATTCCTGCAGCCAGGCACCCAGCAGGTCGCCGCCGGTTACGCCATCTACGGCCCGCAGACCATGCTGATCCTGACCCTGGGCAACGGCGTCAAGGGCTTCACCCTGGACCGCGAGCTGGGCAGCTTCGTCCTGACCCACGAAAACATCCAGGTACCGGCCACCACCGCCGAGTTCGCCATCAACATGTCCAACCAGCGCCACTGGGAAGCCCCGGTGCAACGCTACGTGGGCGAGCTGCTGGCCGGCGAGACCGGGCCGCTGAAAAAGAACTACAACATGCGCTGGATCGCCTCCATGGTGGCCGACGTGCATCGCATCCTGACCCGTGGCGGCCTGTTCATGTACCCACGCGATGCCCGCGAGCCGAGCAAGCCGGGCAAGCTGCGCCTGATGTACGAAGCCAACCCGATGTCGTTCATCATCGAACAGGCAGGCGGCGCCTCCACCAACGGTTACGAGCGTATCCTCGACATCAAGCCGGAGAGCCTGCACCAGCGCGTGTCGGTGATCCTCGGCTCGAAGGAAGAGGTCGAGCGCGTCACCGCCTACCACAAGGAGTAAGTCATGCTCGCACCTTGGCAGCCGTTGCTGGAGTGGTGGTTCGGTTGGGGCACAAGTGCCCAGGCCGTGGCTGACGAGAAGAACACGCTGTGGTTCGGCAAGCATCACGACGTCGATGCCCAGGCGCTGTTTGGCGACCTGGTCGAGCAAGCCCTGGCGGGCGGGCTCGACGAGTGGCAGCAGAGCCCCCAGGGCTGGCTCGGTCTGCTGCTGCTGCTGGATCAGCTGCCGCGCATGATCTATCGCGACACGCCGCGTGCCTTCGAGGGTGACCGGCGTGCCCAGGTAGTGGCGATGCAGGGGTTGCAGAAGGGCTGGGACTACCAGCTGCTGCCGATCCAGCGGGTGTTCGTGCTATTGGTGCTGGAGCATGCCGAGGTGCTGGACTGGCAAAACCTGTGCGTCGAGCGTTACCAGACTTTGCTGGACGAGCAGCCCGAGGCCAGCCGTCGGTTGTTTGAAGGCTTCCTCGACTATGCCGAGCAGCACCAGCGGGTGATCGCCCGCTTCGGGCGCTTCCCGCACCGCAACCTGGTGCTGAACCGCCCGAGCACCAGTGAAGAGATGGACTTCCTGCTGGAGCCTGGGTCCAGGTTCTAGGCCAGTGGGGCTGCTTTGCAGCCCTATCGCTGGCAAGCCAGCTCCCATAGGATAAGCGCTGCATTCGGGTCTGGCGCTATCCCTGTGGGAGCTGGCTTGCCAGCGATGGGCCGCGAAGCGGCCCCAGCCATCTCAGATCTTGAAACTCCCCACCAGATGCTTCAACCGCTCGACCTGATGCTCCAGGTCGGTGCAGGCACGCAAGGTGCTCTGCAGGTTCTGCACCCCTTCCTGATTCAGCGTATTGATCTCGGTGATGTCGACATTGATCGACTCGACCACGGCCGTTTGCTCTTCCGTGGCGGTGGCCACCGACTGGTTCATGCCGTCGATCTCGCCGATGCGCTGGGTGACACTGCCCAGGCGTTCGCCGGCCTGGTTGGCGATGCCGACACTGCGGTCGCTGTGTTGCTGGCTCTGGTTCATGGTGCTCACGGCCACCTGGGCCCCGGCCTGCAGCTCCTCGATCAGGCGCTGCACCTGCTGTGCCGAGTCCTGGGTGCGGTGTGCCAGGTTGCGCACCTCGTCGGCCACCACCGCGAAACCACGCCCGGCTTCGCCGGCACGGGCCGCCTCGATGGCCGCGTTGAGCGCCAACAGGTTGGTCTGCTGCGAAATGCCGCTGATCACATCGAGGATCTGGCCGATGTTGGCCGTGTGGTTGTTCAGCGTTTCGATGTTGCCGCTGGCATCACTGATGCGCGCCGACAACTGATTCATCACGTCGATGGTTTCGCCCACCACCTGCTGGCCCTCTTCAGCCAGGCCGCGGGCGGCGCTGGAGTGCTGCGAGGCGAGGGCGGCGTTCTGGGCGATCTCCTGGGCGGCGGCGCCGAGCTGGTTGATCGCCGCGGCGACACTGCTGGTGCGGCTGGACTGCTGGTCGGCGTTGTGGATCGAGGCATTCGAGGCGCTGACCACCTGACCGGCCACGGCATTCACCTGGCCGGTGGCCGAGGCCACTTCGCGGATCGATTCGTGGATCCGCTCGACGAAGCGGTTGAACGACTGCGCCAGACTGCCGAACTCGTCCTGGGCGTGGATGGCCAGGCGCCGGGTCAGGTCGCCTTCGCCCTCGGCGATGTCGCGCATGGCGCGGCCCATGACGTGCAGCGGTTCCATCAGCACGCGGATCAGCAAGCCGAGCAGGGCGATGATCACCACCACCGCGATCAGTGTCGCCACCACGGCCGAAGTGCGCAGCTCGCCGAGCATGGCGAAGGCCGCGTCCTGGTCCAGCACCAGCGCCACGTACCAGTCCGCCGAGGGCACGCCATCGACGTGGGTGAAGCTGATGAACTGTTTGCGACCCTCGACCTCCACTTCCTTCAGCCCGCTGCCGATGCGCAGGTTACTGCCAGGGTAGACTTCCGCCAGGGGCTTGAGCGCCAGTTCGCCCTTGGGGTGGATGAGCACCTTGCCCTCGCCGTTGACGATGAAGGCGTGCCCGTGGCCGCCGAAGTCCAGGGTGTTGATCAGGTTGCTGATGGTCTGCAGATCGGTGTCGACACCGCTGACGCCGATCATGCGCCCGCCCTGTTGCACCGGAGTGGCCAGGGTAATGACCAGCTTGCCGGCCGATGCCGAGATGTACGGTTCGGTGACGATGGTCTGGCCCGCGGTGCTGGCCGCCTTGTACCAGCCGCGCACGCGCGGGTCGTAGTCGGCGGCGCGGTTGCCCACCGGCACCGACTGCATGCTGCCGTCCTGGCCGCCGAAGTAGGTGAGGATGAAGTTGCTACCGTACACCGGCAGCGCCAGGATGCGCTCGAGGCTGCTCTTGGCGGGACCGTCGACGGCAATCTGCTGTGCCACCGAGTTCACCAGCTGGATGCGGCTGTCGAGCCAGGTGCGGATGTTGCCGGCGGTGAGGTTGCCCAGCGATTGCAGCGTCGACTCGGTGTCGCTACGCAGCGACTGACGCTGTCGGTAGTCGTTGAACAGGACGAAGCAAGTGAAGGCGACGGCCACCACCAGGGCGGCGGCCAGCAGGATCTTGTGGCTGAACTTGAGGTTCTTGGTCATTTTTCTTGGAATCTGCGCACGGGCACGAAGGGGAGGGGTGCGGCAAAAAGCCACACCACCGCTTTATGTCGACGCGCAGGGATAAAACATTAATCGTTTGCGCGCCAGGCGACCAACGGTGCACAACGAAACCTCGTCGCCCAGGGAACCGAGGAGCCTTTTTCCCTTCTAAGCTCCCTGCAGGCCCTCGCGCCTGTGTATCCATCTCCAGGAGTGTCCCTTCATGTCGTTGCGTTCCCTCGCCCTGTTGTCCTTGTGCGTCGTCCTGACCGCTTGCAGCAAGATCAACCAGGAAAACTATTCCAAGCTCAAGGCCGGCATGAACAAGGCCGAAGTCGAGCAGTTGCTCGGCACGCCCAAGGAGTGTTCCGGCGCGCTGGGCATGAGCAGCTGCACCTGGGGTGACGAGAAGAGCTTCATCAGCGTGCAGTACGCGGCGGACAAGGTCCTGATGTATTCCGGGCAGGGCCTCAAATGAGGCACCTGCACCTGCTGCTGGGCGTGTGCCTGGTGATGCTGCTCGGTGGCTGCGCCACCTCGGCCACCGACCCGCTGGCGCCGAAGACCGCAGGTGCGGTCGACCTCAAGCGTTACCAAGGCAAATGGTTCGAGCTGGCGCGCCTGCCAATGAAGTACCAGGACGGTTGCGCCCAGTCCGAGGCCCATTACAACCTCAAGCCCGATGGCACGGTCGGCGTGCTGAACCGTTGCCGTACCCTGGGTGATGAATGGCTGCGTGCCGAGGGCCATGCGACGCCGCAGCAGGCGGGGCATACCGACAAGCTGTGGGTGGAGTTCGACAATTGGTTCACCCGCCTGGTGCCCGGGGTGGCCAAGGGGGACTACTGGATCCTGTTCGTCGACGAGCGCTATCGCACGGCGATTGTCGGCAGCCCGGACCGCAAGTACCTGTGGATTCTTTCGCGTACGCCTTCGTTGCCGGCGTGGGAGCGTGAAAACCTGCTGGCCAAGGCGCGGCAGCAGGGCTTTGATACCAGTCGCCTGATCTGGCGCACGCCCGACAAGAGCATCGTCGCCCGGCATTGAGGACGCCATCGCGGGGCAAACCCACTCCCCACACTACCCGGGGGGGGCGGGCCCCGCGATGTTTCGACTGTCAGTCCAGCAACTGACGCAGCACTTGTACAAAGGCTGCCGCGCTTTCCTCCTCCTGTGCATGCCGCCCTTGGCGCACAACCCACTGCCCGTTGACCATCACATCGCGCACCTGGCGATCAGAGCCCGCGAACAACCAGCGGTTGAGAATGGCATCGCCGTCGGCCACGGCCAGATACGGATCCTGCCCGTCCAGTACCAGCCAGTCCGCCCGCTTGCCCACGGCCAGTTCGCCGATCGGCTGCCCCAGCGCCTGGGCACCGCCCAGCAGCGCGGCGTCGTACAAGGTTCGACCAACCATCGGCTGATCGGCGCGGTACAGGCGATTGCGCCGCTGGTCACGCAGGCGCTGGCCATACTCCAGCCAGCGCAGTTCCTCGACCACGCTCAAAGACACATGGCTGTCCGAGCCGATACCCATCCGCCCGCCCTGGGCCAAATAGTCCACCGCCGGGAAGATGCCGTCACCCAGGTTCGCCTCGGTGGTCAGGCACAATCCGGCCACCGCGCCACTGCGGGCCATGGCGGCAACTTCGTCGGCTTCGGCGTGGGTGGCATGGACCAGGCACCAGCGCTGATCGACATCGACCTGCTCGTACAGCCATTGCAGTGGACGGCGGCCGCTCCAGGCCAGGCAGTCATCGACTTCCTTCTGTTGCTCGGCAATGTGGATATGGATCGGGCAGGTCCTGTCGCCCGCACCGAGCACATCGGCGATCTGCCCTGGTGTCACGGCGCGTAGCGAGTGGAAGCACAACCCCAGGGTCTGCGCCGGCTGTTGTGCCAGCAATGGCGCTAGTTGCTGTTGCAGGCGCAGGTACTGTTCGGTTGAGTTGATGAAACGCCGTTGGCCGTCATTGGGCGCCTGGCCGCCAAACCCGGCGTGGCTGTACAGGACCGGCAGCAAGGTCAGGCCGATGCCGCTGGCGGCGGCGGCGGCGCTGATGCGCCGTGACAATTCGGCAGGGTCGGCATAGGCCTGGCCGTTCTGGTCATGGTGTACATAGTGGAACTCGGCCACCGAGGTGTAGCCGGCCTTGAGCATCTCGATATACAACTGGCGCGCGATGACCTGCAGTTGCTCCGGCGTGATCCGGCCGACCAGGCGGTACATCAGTTCGCGCCAGGTCCAGAAGCTGTCATTGGGATTGCCGGCCACTTCCGCCAGCCCTGCCATGGCCCGCTGGAACGCATGCGAGTGCAGGTTGGGCATGCCTGGCAACAGCGGGCCGCCCAGGCGCTCGGCGCCTTTGGCGTCGGCATCGGTCATGATCGCGGCCAGCCGACCGTCGGCAGCGACCTCCAGGCGGACATTGCGGGCCCAGCCCGAAGGGAGCAGGGCGCGTTCGGCGAAGTAGGCGGGCATCGGTGAAATCCTGTTATTGTTAACTTGTATATACATATACAGCCGTTTGCCTGCCGGGTAAACTCCGGCAAGCTACCGTTCACTCCAACCGCACAAGGATTCAACGCCGTGCCGACACTTCCTGTCTCCGCGCTGGTTGCCCAGATGGGCGAAGGGCCGGCGCCGCTCTACGCCCGGGTGAAACAGATGATCATCCAGCAGATCGAGAGCGGCAACTGGCCGCCTCATCACCGCGTGCCATCGGAAAGCGAACTGGTCAGCGAGCTGGGCTTCAGCCGCATGACCATCAACCGCGCCCTGCGCGAACTCACCGCCGAAGGCCTGCTGGTGCGCATGCAGGGCGTCGGCACTTTCGTCGCCGAGCCCAAGAGCCGCTCGGCGCTGTTCGAGGTCAACAACATCGCCGACGAGATCGCCGGCCGTGGCCACCAGCATAGCTGCCAGGTGATAAAGCTTGCCGAAGAGGCCGCCGGCTCCGAGCGCGCCCTGGCCCTGGACATGCGCGAAGGGCAGCGGGTGTTCCACTCGCTGATCGTGCATTACGAAAATGGCGTGCCGGTGCAGATCGAGGACCGCTACGTCAACGCCGCCATCGCTCCGGATTACCTCAAGCAGGATTTCACCCGGCAGACGCCCTACGCCTACCTGTCGCAGGTGGCGCCGCTCACTGAAGGCGAGCACGTGGTCGAGGCGATCCTTGCCGAACCTGAAGAATGCAAGCTGCTGCAGATCGAGCGGGGCGAGCCGTGCCTGTTGATCCGCCGTCGCACCTGGTCGGGGCGCCAGCCGGTCACCGCTGCGCGCCTGATCCACCCCGGTTCCCGTCACCGTCTGGAAGGACGATTCAGCAAATGACCCAGTTGCAGCTGTTGCGTGCCCAGGACTACCCGCGCATGCCCTGGAAGAACGGTGGCGGTTTCACCGAAGAGATCACCCGCGACGCAGGCGACAGCCTGGACGGTTTCGGCTGGCGCCTGTCGATCGCCGATATCGAGGAGTCCGGTGGTTTTTCCAGCTTCACCGGGTACCAGCGGATCATCACCGTATTGCAGGGCGATGGCATGCGCCTGCTGGTCGATGGCCAGGCCAGCCGGCCGTTGCTGCCGTTCGATGCGTTCGCCTTCAGTGGCGAAAGCCAGGTGAGCTGCAAGCTGTTGGGCGGGGCGATTCGCGATTTCAACCTGATCTATGCGCCGCAGCGGTATCGGGCGCGGTTGCAGTGGTTCGATGGCAGTAGCCGGCTCTTCAGCTCGGCGTCGACGCTGTTGCTGTTTGCCGCCAGCACTCATGTCGAGGTGGGGCTGGCTGGGGAGGAGACGCAGCAGCTTGGGCGCTATGACTGTCTGCGGGTCGATGGCAATGAAGGGTTGCTGGAAATGGATGTACAGGGGCGGTTCTGCCTGATCGAGCTGATTTCACACTGATCTGTCATCGCTGAAAGGGGGCTGCTATGCAGCCCATCGCTGGCAAGCCAGCTCCCACATGGGCCAAGTGAACCCTGTGGGAGCTGGCTTGCCAGCGATGGGACGCGTAGCGGCCCCTTTTTCGTTTTTCATCCGAGGAATGGTCACTCTTTTTTGGTTGCCTATGCTTGTACATACAAGTAAAGGTGTGTTTGTATAGTCACCACGACACACACATGCCGTCGGACGACCGCAGAGGACATCCCCGTGACTGACAACAACAAGTACCGTGACGTAGAAATCCGTGCCCCGCGTGGCAACAAGCTGACCGCCAAGAGCTGGCTGACCGAAGCTCCGCTGCGCATGCTGATGAACAACCTCGACCCGCAGGTTGCCGAAAACCCGAAAGAGCTGGTGGTATACGGTGGCATCGGCCGCGCCGCGCGCAACTGGGAGTGCTACGACAAGATCGTCGAGACCCTGACCCGCCTGGAAGACGACGAAACCCTGCTGGTGCAGTCGGGCAAGCCGGTCGGCGTGTTCAAGACCCACAGCAACGCCCCGCGCGTGCTGATCGCCAACTCCAACCTGGTGCCGCACTGGGCCAACTGGGAACACTTCAACGAACTGGATGCCAAGGGCCTGGCCATGTACGGCCAGATGACCGCCGGCAGCTGGATCTACATCGGCAGCCAGGGCATCGTCCAGGGCACCTACGAAACCTTCGTCGAAGCCGGCCGCCAGCACTACAACGGCAGCCTCAAGGGCAAGTGGGTACTGACCGCGGGCCTGGGCGGCATGGGCGGCGCCCAGCCTCTGGCGGCAACACTTGCCGGCGCCTGCTCGCTGAACATCGAGTGCCAGCAGAGCCGCATCGACTTCCGCCTCGAGACCCGCTACGTCGACGAGCAGGCCACTGACCTGGACGACGCCCTGGCGCGCATCGCCAAGTACACCGCCGAAGGCAAGGCCATCTCCATCGCCCTGCACGGCAACGCCGCCGAAATCCTGCCAGAGCTGGTCAAGCGTGGCGTGCGCCCGGACATGGTCACCGACCAGACTAGCGCCCACGACCCGCTCAACGGCTACCTGCCGGCTGGCTGGACCTGGGAGCAGTACCGCGACCGCGCGCAGACCGACCCGGCTGCTGTGGTGAAAGCCGCCAAGCAATCCATGGCCGTGCACGTCAAGGCCATGCTCGACTTCCAGAAGCAGGGCATCCCGACCTTCGACTACGGCAACAACATTCGTCAGATGGCCAAGGAAGAGGGCGTGGCCAACGCCTTTGACTTCCCGGGCTTCGTCCCGGCGTATATCCGCCCGCTGTTCTGCCGCGGTGTCGGCCCGTTCCGCTGGGCTGCGCTGTCCGGTGACGCCGAGGACATCTACAAGACTGACGCCAAGGTCAAGGAACTGATCCCCGACGACGCCCACCTGCACCGCTGGCTGGACATGGCCCGCGAGCGCATCAGCTTCCAGGGCCTGCCGGCGCGCATCTGCTGGGTTGGCCTGGGCCTGCGCGCCAAGCTGGGCCTGGCATTCAACGAAATGGTGCGCAGCGGCGAGCTGTCGGCGCCGGTCGTCATCGGCCGCGACCACCTGGACTCGGGCTCGGTGTCCAGCCCCAACCGTGAAACCGAAGCCATGCGCGACGGCTCCGACGCTGTCTCCGACTGGCCGCTACTCAACGCCCTGCTCAATACCGCAGGCGGCGCCACCTGGGTTTCGCTGCACCACGGCGGTGGCGTAGGCATGGGCTTCTCCCAGCATTCGGGCATGGTCATCGTCTGCGACGGTACCGATGAAGCCGCCGAGCGTATCGCCCGCGTACTGACCAACGACCCGGGCACCGGCGTGATGCGCCACGCCGACGCCGGCTACCAGATCGCCATCGACTGCGCCAAGGAGCAGGGCCTGGACCTGCCGATGATCACCGGCTGATCGCCGCGCTTTGGATCGCACCCTTCACGGGTGATACTGAACAACAAGAAGGGGGCCATGGCCCCCGCGATTGGAGTAGCGAAGTGACCGAATTGACCCTCAAGCCCGGCACCCTGACCCTGGCCCAACTGCGCGCCGTCCACGCCGCGCCCGTGCGCCTGCAGCTCGATGCCAGCGCCGCGCCCGCCATCGACGCCAGCGTCGCCTGCGTCGAGCAGATCATCGCCGAAGACCGTACCGCCTATGGCATCAACACCGGTTTCGGCCTGCTGGCCTCGACCCGCATCGCCAGCCACGATCTGGAAAACCTGCAGCGCTCGCTGGTGCTGTCGCATGCCGCCGGTATCGGCGCGCCACTGGACGACGACCTGGTGCGGCTGATCATGGTGCTCAAGATCAACAGCCTCAGTCGTGGCTTCTCCGGCATTCGCCGCAAAGTCATCGATGCGCTGATCGGCCTGGTCAACGCCGAAGTCTACCCACACATCCCGCTGAAAGGTTCGGTCGGCGCCTCCGGCGACCTCGCGCCGCTGGCGCACATGTCGCTGGTGCTGCTGGGCGAGGGCAAGGCCCGCTATAAGGGCCAATGGTTGCCGGCCACCGAAGCCCTGGCCGTCGCTGGCCTGGAGCCGCTGACCCTGGCCGCGAAAGAAGGCCTGGCCTTGCTCAACGGTACCCAGGCGTCCACCGCCTACGCCCTGCGTGGCCTGTTCCAGGCCGAAGACCTGTACGCCGCGGCCATCGCCTGTGGCGGCCTGAGCGTCGAGGCGGCGCTGGGTTCGCGCTCGCCGTTCGATGCGCGCATCCATGAAGTGCGCGGTCAGCGTGGCCAGATCGATACCGCCGCCTGCTTCCGCGACCTGCTGGGCGATTCCAGCGAAGTCTCGCTGTCGCACAAAAACTGCGACAAGGTCCAGGACCCGTACTCGCTGCGCTGCCAGCCGCAAGTCATGGGTGCCTGCCTGACCCAGATCCGCCAGGCTGCCGAAGTGCTGGGCATCGAAGCCAACGCTGTGTCGGACAACCCGCTGGTGTTCGCCGCCGAGGGTGACGTGATCTCCGGTGGTAACTTCCACGCCGAGCCGGTGGCCATGGCCGCCGACAACCTGGCCCTGGCCATTGCCGAGATCGGCTCGCTGAGCGAGCGCCGCATCTCGCTGATGATGGACAAACACATGTCCCAGCTGCCGCCGTTCCTGGTGGAAAACGGTGGTGTGAACTCCGGCTTCATGATCGCCCAGGTCACCGCAGCCGCCCTGGCCAGCGAGAACAAGGCACTGTCGCACCCGCACAGCGTCGACAGCCTGCCGACCTCCGCCAACCAGGAAGACCATGTCTCGATGGCCCCGGCCGCCGGCAAGCGCCTGTGGGAGATGGCCGAGAACACCCGTGGCGTGCTGGCCATCGAATGGTTGGGCGCCTGTCAGGGTCTGGACCTGCGCAAGGGGCTGAAGACCTCCGCCAAGCTGGAACAGGCGCGCCAGGCGCTGCGTCGCGAAGTGCCGCACTATGACCGCGACCGTTTCTTCTCGCCGGATATCGAGGCGGCTGCCGCGTTGCTGGCCAAAGGCACGCTGACCGGGCTGCTGCCGGTTGGCGTCCTGCCAAGCCTGTAACGCCCTCGGGGCCGCTTTGCGGCCAATCGCCGGCAAGCCGGCTCCCACAACTGCTTGTGTGGGAGCCGGCTTGCCGGCGATTGGGCTGCGCAGCAGACCCCATCCCGATATCACGACCAGAACAACAATAAGGACGTGACATGCAACAAGCTCAAGGTCTCAAGCGCGGGCTATCGGCCCGGCACATCCGTTTCATGGCGCTCGGTTCGGCAATCGGTACCGGGCTTTTCTACGGTTCGGCCTCGGCCATCCAGATGGCCGGCCCGGCCGTGCTGCTGGCCTACCTGATAGGCGGCGCCGCGGTATTCATGGTCATGCGCGCCCTCGGCGAAATGGCCGTGCACAATCCGGTGTCCGGCTCCTTCGGCCACTACGCCAGCACCTACCTCGGCCCCATGGCCGGCTTCATCCTCGGCTGGACCTACGCCTTCGAGATGGTCATCGTCGCCATCGCCGACGTCACGGCCTTCGGGATCTACATGGGCTTCTGGTTCCCCGAAGTGGCACGCTGGATCTGGGTACTCGGTATCGTCTTCCTGATCGGCGGCCTGAACCTGTGCAACGTACGGGTGTTCGGCGAGATGGAGTTCTGGCTGTCGCTGCTCAAGGTCGGCGCCATCGTCGCGATGATCCTCGCAGGTCTTGGCATCATGGCCTTCGGTTTCAGCCAGGTGGGCACCGGGCAGGCTGTCGGGGTGAGCAACCTGTTCGAACATGGCGGCTTCATGCCCAATGGCGTCAGCGGCTTGATCGCTTCGTTCGCGGTGGTGATGTTCGCCTTTGGCGGCATCGAGATCATCGGCGTCACCGCAGGTGAAGCGAAAGACCCGCAACGCGTGATCCCGAAAGCGATCAACGCCGTGCCGCTGCGCATCCTGCTGTTCTACGTGCTGACCCTGTTCGTGCTGATGTGCCTGTACCCCTGGCCGCAGATCGGCAGCCAGGGTAGCCCGTTCGTGCAGATCTTCAGCAACCTGGGGATTGGCTCGGCAGCGGCGGTGCTGAACATCGTGGTGATTTCGGCAGCCATCTCTGCGATCAACAGCGACATCTTCGGCGCTGGCCGGATGATGTACGGCCTGTCCCAGCACGGCCAGGCGCCGCGTGGCTTTGGCAAGCTATCCAGGCACGGTGTGCCGTGGATGACCGTGGTGGTGATGGGGGCGGCGCTGCTGGTCGGCGTTCTGCTCAACTACCTGATCCCGGAGAACGTGTTCCTGCTGATCGCTTCGATCGCCACCTTCGCCACTGTGTGGGTGTGGCTGATGATTCTGGTCACCCAGGTCGCCATGCGCCGCAGCATGAGCCGCGAGGAAGTCGCCCAGCTCAAGTTCCCGGTACCCTTCTGGCCCTATGGCCCGGCCCTGGCCATTGCCTTCATGGTGTTCATCTTCGGTGTGCTGGGTTACTTCCCGGATACCCAGGCGGCATTGATCGTCGGCGTTATCTGGGTCGTGTTCCTGGTCGCTTCCTACCTGCTGTGGTGCAAGCCGCGCGCAGGCGATGGCGAGCCGGTTCGTGAGCCTGCCGAGCTGCACCGTTGAGTCTTACAAGGAGATCCTGATGAGAACCCTCTGGCAGCACTGCCATGCGGCAACCATGGCCGAGGGCCGCTACTCGATCATCGAGGACGCGGCGATCGTCACCAGCGCCGGCCTGATCGAATGGATCGGCCCGCGTGACGAGGTGCCGCCAGTGGCGGCTGATCGCATCGTCGACCTCGGCGGTGCCTGGGTTACCCCGGGGTTGGTCGACTGCCACACCCACGCGGTGTTCGGCGGCAACCGCAGCGGCGAGTTCGAGCAACGCCTGCAAGGCGTCAGCTATGCCGAGATCGCGGCTCAGGGCGGCGGCATCGCCAGCACCGTGAGGGCTACCCGTGCTGCCAGCGAGGACGATCTGCTGGCCAGTGCCCGTCTGCGCGTCCAGGCGCTGATGCGCGACGGCGTGACCACGATCGAGATCAAGTCCGGCTACGGCCTGGACCTCGAGAGCGAGCGCAAGATGTTGCGTGTCGCCCGGCGCCTGGGCGAGGAACTGCCCGTGACCGTGCGCAGCACCTGCCTGGCGGCCCATGCCCTGCCACCCGAATATGCGGGGCGGGCCGACGACTACATCGCCCATATCTGCGACGTCATGCTCCCGGCATTGGCTGCCGAGGGCCTGGTGGACGCGGTGGATGCGTTCTGTGAGCACCTGGCGTTTTCCCCTGCCCAGGTCGAGCGGGTATTCGTCAAGGCTCGTGAGTTGGGACTGCCGGTGAAACTGCACGCCGAGCAACTGTCGTCGCTGCACGGTTCGAGCCTGGCGGCGCGTTACCACGCACTGTCGGCCGATCACCTGGAGTTCATGACCGAAGAGGACGCCATCGCCATGGCCGAGGCCGGCACGGTGGCGGTGCTGCTGCCGGGGGCGTTCTACTTCCTGCGCGAAACCCAGCTGCCGCCGATGGATGCCCTGCGCCGGCACGGCGTGAAGATCGCCCTGGCCAGCGACCTCAACCCCGGCACCTCGCCGGGGCTGTCGCTGCGCCTGATGTTGAACATGGGCTGCACCTGTTTCCGCATGACCCCGGAGGAGGCTTTGGCCGGTGTCACCGTGCACGCCGCCACGGCGCTGGGCCTGGGCGATAGCCATGGTTCGCTGGAAGAGGGCAAGGTCGCGGACTTCATTGCCTGGCAGATCGAACGCCCCGCCGACCTCAGCTACTGGCTCGGCGGCGACCTGCCCAAGCGCGTGGTGCGCCTGGGCCATGAGATATCCAATTGAGCGAGGGCATATGGACAAGGTATTGAGTTTTCACCAGGGCCGTCTGCCGCTGCTGATCAGCATGCCCCATGCCGGGCTGGGCCTGACCGACGCTGTGCGCGATGGCCTGGTGGACCAGGCGCGCAGCCTGCCGGACACCGACTGGCACATCCCGCGCCTGTATGACTTCGCCCGCGACCTGGGCGCCAGCGTGGTGGCGGCGGAGTATTCGCGTTTCGTCATTGACCTCAACCGGCCGGATGACGACAAGCCGCTGTATGCCGGTGCCACCACCGGTCTGTACCCGGCCACGTTGTTCGAGGGCGAGCCGCTGTTCAAGGCCGGGCTGGAACCGACTGGCGAGCAGCGCAAACAGTACCTGGAGCAGATCTGGCGCCCTTACCACGACACCATTCGCAACGAGTTGGAGCGTCTGCGCAAGCACTTCGGCTACGCCCTGTTGTGGGATGCCCATTCGATCCGCTCGCTGATTCCGCACCTGTTCGATGGCAAGCTGCCGGACTTCAACCTTGGCACCTTCAACGGTGCAAGTTGCGACCCGGAGCTGGCTCAACGGCTGGAGGGCGTATGCGCTGAGGCGCAGAGCTACAGCCATGTGCTCAATGGCCGTTTCAAGGGTGGGCATATCACCCGGCATTACGGCGATCCGGCGAACAACATCCATGCAGTGCAACTGGAGCTGGCGCAGAGCACCTACATGGATGAAGTGGAGCCTTTCACCTATCGCGAGCAACTGGCACAACCCACCCAGTCGGTCTTGCGCCGCCTGTTGGAAGCCACCTTGCAATGGGGGCGTGAGCGCTACGGGCGCTAACATGCGGCAATGGCCAGCGCCGTAGCTGCGGGCGCTGGCTTGCGGTTAGTGGTGCTCGGCGCGAATGCGCTGGGTCAGCTCGGCGATCAGGTTTGCCTCTTGTCGCTCGCGCAGAGCCTCCAGCGCGCGGGTCGGCGCCTCCAGTTCATCCAGGCTGGCCTCTGGTTGGTCGTATTGCAGGTTGTTCACTGCGCTCTGGAACTTCGTTTCGATCCGCTCAAAATCGCCAGCGTAGACCTCGCGCAGGTAATCGACCCAGAACGGCGTGTAGCCGGCGAATGTCAGAAATTCCTCCCCCTCCTCAGCCTCCCATATTCGTAACGCAGCATCCATGGCATCTGCCGAACTCACGTCGGCAGCGAACATCATTTCGTCAGCCGGGCTCAGCAGATCCAGGCGCGAGGCCAGCAGACGCCGATAAGCCAGGCGGACTTCGGCGGCATCCTGGTGCAGTGACCTGGCGCTGGCAATTTCATCGAGGCGCTCTTGGCGGAAATGGCGGCGCAGCAAACGATAGAGGCGCGACTCGCGACCCGCCCCGGTCGTATCCAGGGCGGTCTGGGCAATCATGTGCATCTGCTCGACCTGCTGGAACTGCAGCAAGATCCCGTCCGGGCAGGTGCCTTCGCGGATGGCCTCGGCAGCAATCGCATCGAACACCTCACGTTCATCTGGCTGGTTCGCTGCCATTGCCAGGACACGCCAGACACGCTCTATGATGGCTGGCCTGGTGTCGGTGTTGCGATAGGGCACGGCTGTTGTCAGCTGGGTGATCAGTTGCAGCAGGTTGTCCGCATCACCGGCCTGGCGAATTTGCTGCCACTGCGCGTCCCTTGACTGGCGCAAGCTGCCGGCACCCTCCAGCCAAGGGCTGACATCCAGCTCTAGCATCGGCGTCCAGGGGGCAAAGCCATGGCGATGGTAGCTGCCGGTGCTGCCCGTACTACCGAGGCTGCCCAGCGAGCTGCCGAATTCGACACCTGGCTCGATGCCCATTGGCGACGCGCTGAGAATGTCGAAGGGCAAGTCCATGTCGAAGGTGAAGGTCCGGTCGTAGCGCTGTGACAGGTGCGCTGCGCGCATCGTCGCGGGGGTCAACGGGTTGCCGGTCAACAGGATGGCAGTGCTGCCGAACGTGCTGGGCGGGTTTTCGAGAATCGTCTGGGGCAGGGTAGTCAGGCGGTTTTCCCGCAGGTCCAAGGTGTATCTGGGCATCAGGTTGTCCAGCCAGGCCGGCCAGCTTTCCAGCCCCATGTTGCGCAGTGCAAGGCGATCAAGGCGTGGGGCCATGCCATTGAGGCTGCGCAATTCCGGGTTCAGCCGGTTGTCAGAGATATCTAGTTCCCTCAAGGCGGGTATGCGTGCGATTAAGCGCATCGTCTGGTTGTCGATCTCCAGGCCCTGGTTTATCACGCTCAGGCGGCTGAGCGCAGGCAGCCGGGTCAGTGCCTCGGGTAGGCGCGAAAGTGGCCGGACATGGCCGTCGAGGGTCAAATGGGTGATGTGTGTGAAACGCTCGAGCCACCGGTCAAGCTGCTCTGCCGCGCCCTGCATGCGGGTCAGTCGGACAATATCGGCGCAGCGGATGAAGAACTCCGGCAGTGAAGGTGGGAAGTGTTCAACACTGAAGTCATCAAGGTGCCAGGGGCTCAGGGAGTCGTCACGGACACGGCGTTCCCAGAAGTCGAGAGTAGATTGGGCGACTCTCGATCGAGCGTTTGCCGTTTGGCCGTCAGGCACCGACGTGGACGTGGAGGCCATGCTCCACTGGTACAGGGTGTCGCGCAGCGCTTGATACTGCTCGATGACGAGATTGTGCCCCAGGCTGAAAACGAACCGGCGACGCAGGCTTGCCTGGCTGTGGTGCATATCCAGCAACTGCGCCGGGCGTATGGCATTGCCATCGAGCAGAATACGGGTGTGCGTGCTCTCGCTTTCGGCGTTTTCCAGTAACAGCGTCGGGACACGGGTCAGGGTGTTGTGTTGCAGCGACAAGGTGCCGATTCGTTCCAGGGCCACCGCGTCAAGCCAGTCCGGCCACTGTTCCAGTGCCATTCGCTCCAGGCCCAGGTAATCCAGATACCAGTCCGGAGGGCTGAAGCGTGTGAGTGGAGCAAGGCGATTGCCGCTCAGGTCCAGATAGCTCAGTTGAGTGCGAGAGGCGAAGCGTTCGAGGTCCAGCGGGTAGAGTGTGAGGTTCTGGTTGATCAGTCTCAATTCACCAAGCTGTGGAAAACTACTGACGATCAGCGGCAAGCTGTTGGCGAACTCCGAGGCGCCAGCGAGCGCGTCATAGGGACGGCTGATCTCCAGGGCTGACAGATTCGGGAAATGGCGGAAGACATTGCTCAGTTGCGCTTCGATATCTGTCCAGGCCAAGGTGCTGTCGGGCGAGTGATCAAGAATGATATTGTCCAGTTGCAAGCGACTGACACGTAAACCGATAAATGCAGGCAGTTGCCGTGGGAACTCGGCGATGAACATCCGGGAAAGCCGCAGGATACCTGCCGGCCCGTCGAGTTCGGGCACTGCACTATGAATCCAGTGCTGCCACAGGGCCATTTCGATCTCTTGTCGGTTGGCGAGGCTGGCTCCAAGAGCCGCCACCTGGGCAGGGCCGGCGAATGCTTCGTCCAGGCTCTGGCGCAGCTCCTGGCGCTCGACACGCAATTGATCGATCCGCGCTTGTATCTGCGACGGCGACCGGCCAGCGTTTTCCAGGGCCACCAGGACACGCTCCGAGGTTACGGAGAATTCGGGTGCCAAGCTCATGTCGTCAAGTTGCGACAGCAATCTGCTCCTGCTCTGCGGTTCTGGAGGTTGCCCGTCATCGCTCAGGCGGTAACCCAGCCGTCCATCGGCCAGGCGCATGGGCGAACGAAACACCGGGGGCTGCATGTTGAACACTTTGCGCAGTTCGGCGCGCGGTAGCAGGGGGGCGTCCCGCACCCGTTCGTGCAGGGCTGACGCCGAATCGATACCCAACGCCAACTTATGTGAGTCGGTCAGCGCGTCGAACACTGCGCCGTACAGGCTGTCGTAGGTGCGAATCTGCTCATCCGGGGTCTCGGCCGTCGGGGTTTCCAGATAGCCCGCCCAGGCACTGGTGATCGATACGGTCGAGCTGGTTTTCTTGGGGCCAATACTGTCGATGCGCTCCGGAGAAACCTGGCGATGGTGCAGCTCCACCCGCAGGTCTTCGGGCCAGCCTGGCAGCCGTTCGAGCATGCGCAGGGCCAGGCGGTCGCTGTCCCAGCTACGCGAGGAATCCAGGTACAGGCCTTCGTAGGCACGGGCCAGCCGCACCTGTTGTTGATAGAGCCGAATTTCCCCAGCCAGCCGACCAGGTACCTTACCTGCAGTCAGCATGCGTCGTTCGGCGTATGAGGCATTGCGCGCCAGTTCTTCGCAAAGCCTGACGGGCAGATTCGGGTAAACCCTTCGAAGCAGCGCCGCGCGAGAGGAAAGGGGGACGATGACTGCCTGGGTGCGGTGCGTGAACTCGGCGCTGCGCGCCATGACCGAGGCCTCGGGAAGCGCCTGCTGTATGTGCTGATCAATGGCAAAACGCTCCATCGTGTCCTCCAGCAGCGCCGGTAGCCTCTGGTTGTGACACAGAATGTTGCGCAGCACGTGCTCGTCGGTGCCGCTGACACGCAGTATCTGCTTGGCGGCACATTCATCGAAGCTGGCCTGCAGGTGTCCAAGCCTGCGGAACAGACGCATGTCGGCCCAACTTCGCGGTTGCTCGGTGGGAAGCAGCCACGCCCCTGCGCCGTTGTGCAGCGCTGTCGGTTGGTAGCTGTTGGTGCGGCCAGGGTGTTCGAGGCGATACCCATTGTCTGCGCGCTTGAGCGAGTACACCCGGTCCTCGACCGGCAGCCAGGTTTTGCCTTCGTGGTGGATCAAACCGAATTCGTCGGGCTTGAGTCCGGCCGGCAGCACTGTGTCGTGGTGGAAGGGAGCCAGATCGGGTTTCCACAGGCGGCGTTCACCGTCAGGCGTCTCGACGGGCTCGAGCTCTTCGATGAAGGACGGTGTCTGCACCGATATTCGCTCGACCACCGGTGTGCCGCTGCCACGGTGAGCCGCCGCCAGCGCCGCCATGATGGCGACGTTCTCGATCACATCCATCAGGTACTGCAGCGCTTGCTCGCGATCCCCGTCGAGCCAGCTGCCAATACCCTCGAATGTTTCGTTGACCAGTTGCACTGCGGTCACACCGAGCATCACGGCACCTAACGGTGCTATGAACATGCCCGCGAAATTCAGGGTATTTAACGCGATGGCCCCGAAGTAGGCCATGTGCCTTCGGGCTGTCTGCTGGTCCATCGTTGCTGTCGGTACGGCGTGGAACAGCCCATCGTCGCGCAGGCGCTGCTGCCGTTGAGTGACTCGCTCGTCCATGCACGACCTGGTGAAGGGGTGTACGTGCAGGCTGATCTTGGGGTTGGGGGCGGGTAGGCGTTCCTTGTACTGGCCGCTGGCGTTCCAGGTATAGGGTTCAAGTGTGTCGGTGAGTCTGTCGAGGAAACTGCTCCGGTGCCGGTCGGGTATCAGTTGCTGGTGGCTCGCCTGGCGAAATGCTGGCAACTGCTTGGCAAGGAAGATTTCGGCATCAGCCCGGGAGGCATGGCAGGTCAGCGGCTCGGGGAGGCCTGGGAGGTAAAGCACCAGCCAGCCGTCATAGGGATACACCGGGCCGGGTGGGAAGCGCCCGGCACCCGTTGGGATGCGAGCGTCGATTCCAATCGTCATTGCGCCGGTAAGAGTGGTGTGCAACAGCGTGATGCTGCCACACAGCACAGGGCGCCCGCCATGTTCGACTTTGTCGTCGCTCGCGAGTTTCAGCAGGGTATCGTGGATGGCTTTGCCGATCTTGCCCAGTAAAAAGGCGTGGTGAACGTGCAAGCGGAATGCAGAGCTTTCGGCAGCCTTGAATACGGTCCGAACGGCTTCTGAGCCTGGCTTGTCGGCGGGGGGATCGAGCGAGTCGAGCAGCGCCTGGTACTTGCCGCCGATATCCAGCTTACGTACCAGCGCCGCAAAGTCTTCTGCAGTGATGGGCAGCCTGACGGCCTGGGAGACGGGACTGACATCGTTCCTGTCGAGGATGGCCGACTCTATGTTGCCAGCTTTCAAGCCCCCAGGTCGAGCTTCGAAGGCCTCGAAATTCTGCAGGGCGCTGTGCAGCAGGGATTGAGTCGCCAGCTTCAGGGCGCGGGCTGAAGTGGCGAACGGATCGCTGGCCAGGCTGGACAGCGTCTCTTTGATGGCCGCGGCCCTGGTCAGATTCATCAGGTAGGTTGTCGAAACCTCGATCTGCTGGTCGAAGCGCTGGCGGATCGCGTTCGACAGCAGATCAGTGGCGTATTGCTCCAGCTGTGGCAGGCCCGCCAGAAGTGTCTTCAGGTCGGCTTCAGCCTGCAGGTGCTGGCCATAGGTTTGCGCCAGTGCCTTGGCCACCGCAGGGTTGTCCTCGCATGCGCGTTCGAGCTGTGGGTCGCGTTGGCCTGCCGCTTGGCGCAGGAGTTGCCGTTGCTCCGGCTGAGCATCGATCAGCCAGCCGGGTAACTTGCGGCTGATCAGTTGGTGATAGAAACCAGGTTCGGAGGTTGCAGCGTTGGCCGGGTCGAGCATGAGGGCATCTCGTGTTGATTGAGTCCCTCCATGCTATTGAGCCGTATCTGCGCCTTGCACATAAGATGATCTTGCTTAGACACATGCTCAAAGCGCAATTCAGGTTTATGATGGCCCACGGCCGAACCAAACCTCACACGGAGTGCGCGATGCAGACCCTCTACCCGCAGATCAAACCCTACGCCCGGCACGATCTGGCCGTGGAAGCGCCGCATGTGCTGTACGTCGATGAAAGCGGCTCGCCGGAAGGTCTGCCCGTGGTGTTCATCCACGGCGGCCCGGGCGCTGGTTGCGACGCCCAGAGCCGTTGCTACTTCGACCCCAATCTCTACCGCATCATCACCTTCGACCAGCGCGGCTGTGGTCGCTCCACGCCCCACGCGAGCCTGGAGAACAACACCACCTGGCACCTGGTCGAGGATCTGGAGCGCATCCGTGAGCACCTCGGCATCGACAAATGGGTACTGTTCGGCGGCTCCTGGGGCTCCACCCTGGCCCTGGCCTATGCCCAGACCCACCCCGAGCGCGTGCATGGGCTGATCCTGCGCGGGATCTTCCTGTGCCGCCCGCAGGAAATCAGCTGGTTCTACCAGGAGGGCGCAAGCCGCCTGTTCCCCGATTACTGGCAGGACTACATCGCACCGATTCCACCGGAAGAGCGTGGCGACCTGGTCAAGGCCTTCCACAAGCGCCTGACCGGCAACGACCAGATCGCCCAGATGCATGCGGCCAAGGCCTGGTCCACCTGGGAAGGCCGTACCGCCACCTTGCGACCGAACCCGTTGGTGGTCGACCGCTTCTCCGAACCCCAGCGCGCCCTGTCCATCGCCCGCATCGAATGCCATTACTTCACCAACAACGCGTTCCTCGAGCAGGATCAGCTGATCCGCGACATGCCGAAGATCGCCCATCTGCCGGCGGTGATCGTGCATGGCCGCTACGATGTGATCTGCCCGCTGGACAACGCCTGGGAACTGCACCAGGCCTGGCCGAACAGCGAGTTGAAGGTGATCCGCGACGCCGGCCACGCCGCTTCCGAGCCGGGTATCACCGACGCTCTGGTACGCGCGGCCGACCAGATGGCGCGACGCCTGCTCGACCTGCCCCTGGAAGAGGCATGAAAGGGCTGATCCAGCGTGTGCGTGGCGCACGGGTGGAAGTGGCGGGGGAGATCGTCGGCGCCATCGATCAAGGGTTGCTGGCGCTAGTGGCGGTCGAGCCAGGCGATTCGCCTGAGCATGCCGACAAGCTGCTGCACAAACTGCTGAACTACCGAGTGTTCAGCGACGAGCAGGGCAAGATGAACCGCTCGCTCAAGGATGTCGGCGGCGGCCTGTTGCTGGTTTCGCAGTTCACCCTGGCCGCCGACACCCGCAACGGCATGCGCCCGAGCTTCTCGACGGCTGCGCCACCGGCCCTTGGCGCTGCGCTTTTCGACTATCTTTTGAATCAGGCCCAAGGTCAGCATCCGCAGGTGGCCAGTGGTCGCTTCGGCGCTGACATGCAGGTGCATCTGGTCAATGATGGCCCGGTAACATTTATGTTACAAATATGAGGTCAAAAAACCCTTTGTTTGGCGAAAACAAGGGGTTTTGTACGATAAATAGTTTGTTCAGCCTGATGCGTTGTAACGCGACCTGCTGGATAATCGCGCGCTGCATGAACCTGCGTTCGCAGGTTCGTTTCACTTTGACTCGAGCATTGTCAGGATCCGTTTGGGGAATCATTACGCCCTCACGGGGTCCGAACAGTGCTCGCCAACCCGGCATTTGTCGCTGGCCGTTGGTTTCATGATCTGTTTTCGGCGAGGATTGCTCGTGATTGTAAGCCCCTGTATTGCACCTAGAATCCCCGGTATCCGGCTGCGCAAGGCCCTGTTGGCCGGCGTGGCGCTGGTCGGCCTGATGAGCGCGGGCCAGCTGTGGGCATTCAATCTGGACGATGTTGCAGCCAAGGCAAAGGATCTGGCCGGTCAGAAGTTCGAGGCACCGAAGAGCAACCTGCCGCCGGTGTTCCGCGACATGAAGTACGCCGACTACCAGAAGATCCGCTTCCTGCAGGAAAAGGCCGAGTGGGCCAAGGACAAGACGCCGTTCAAGCTGTCCTTCTATCACCAGGGCATGCACTTCGACACGCCGGTGACCATCAACGAGATCACCGCCAACAAGGTCAAGGAAATCAAGTACGACCCGAGCCGCTTCGAGTTCGGTGACGTGCCCCATGACGCTGATGCCACCAAGAACCTCGGCTATGCCGGCTTCCGTGTGCTCTACCCGATCAACAAGGCCGACAAGCAGGACGAGATCATGACCCTGCTTGGCGCCAGCTACTTCCGCGTGGTCGGCAAAGGCCACCGCTATGGCCTGTCGGCCCGCGGCCTGGCAATCGATACCGCACTGCCGTCGGGCGAGGAATTCCCGCGTTTCCGCGAATTCTGGATCGAGAAGCCCAAGCCGAAAGACAAGCACCTGGTGATCTACGCACTGCTTGACTCGCCGCGCTCCACCGGTGCCTACAAGCTGACCCTGCGCCCTGGCGAGGACACCCTGGTCGACGTCAAGTCGCGCGTCTACCTGCGTGAAAACGTCAGCCGTCTGGGCATCGCCCCGCTGACCAGCATGTACCTGTTCGGCCCCAACCAGCCGTCGAAGGTCATGAACTACCGCCCGGCCCTGCATGATTCCGAAGGTCTGGCCATCCACGCCGCCAACGGCGAGTGGCTGTGGCGCCCGCTGAACAACCCGAAACACCTGGCCGTGAGCAACTTCAGCGTCGAGAACCCGCGTGGTTTCGGCCTGCTGCAGCGCCAGCGCGCCTTCAGCGACTATGAAGACCTCGACGACGAGTACGAAAAGCGTCCGAGCGCCTGGATCGAGCCGAAGGGTGATTGGGGCAAGGGCACCGTCGACCTGGTCGAGATTCCGACCGCCGACGAAACCAACGACAACATCGTGGCCTTCTGGAGCCCGGAAAAACTGCCTGAGCCAGGCAAGCCGTTCGAATACGACTACCGCCTGCGCTGGACCATCAAGGAAGACCAGCTGCACTCGCAGGAACTGGGCTGGGTCAAGCAGACCCTGCGCTCCGCCGGTGACGTCAAGCAGTCCAACCTGATCCGTCAGACCGACGGCAGTGTTGCCCTGCTGGTCGATTTCATCGGCCCGAACCTTGCGGCGTTGCCGGCGGACACCGCCGTGCGCAGCCAGGTCAGCGTCGGCGACAACGCCGAAGTGGTCGAGAACAATCTGCGTTACAACCCGGAAACCAAAGGCTGGCGCTTGACCCTGCGCCTGAAGGTGCAGGATCCGAAGAAGTCCACCGAGATGCGCGCCGCGCTGCTGCGTGACGTGCCGGTCGAGCAACCGAAGCCCGCCAAGGAAACCAAGCAGGACAAGGCCAAGCACGCCCACGCCAAGGCTGAGAAAGCCAAGGCCGAGCAGGCTGCCGAGCAACCCGCCGCCGACGCGGCATCCACCAACGGGGCCCCGGCCACCACCGAGAAGGTGCTGACCGAGACCTGGAGCTATCAGTTGCCTGCCGATGAGTAACTCAAGCGCAAGGCCGGAATCGCTTGGCGAATACCTGGCCCACCTCCCCCTGAGCGACGAGCAACGCGCGGAACTCGCCCGTTGCACCTCGTTCAGCGAGCTGCACCAACGCCTGGCGGCCAACCCGGCCGCCGCCACCGCCGAGGCCGTCCAGGCTTCGGTGGGGGCCCGTCTTACCGTAGGCAGCGCCGCCGAACTGGAAGAGGCCGAGATGCTCGGCGTCGATGGCAGCGGCCGCCTGTGCCTGAAGATCGCCCCACCGATCAAACGCACCAAGGTCGTGCCCGAGCCGTGGCGCACCAACGTGCTGATCCGCATGTGGCGGCGCATGACCGGTCGCACCAACGCCCCGCAGCCGCCCAAGCGCGAGCTGCCCCCGGCGCGCTGGCGCACGGTCGGCTCGATCCGCCGCTACATCCTGCTGACCTTGATGATTGGCCAGACCATTGTCGCCGGCTGGTACATGAAGGGCATCCTGCCGTACCAGGGCTGGTCGTTCGTCGACCTCGACGAAGTCATCCACCAGCCACTGTGGGACACCGTGGTGCAGGTGTGGCCGTATGCGCTGCAGACGTCCATCCTGATCCTCTTCGGCATCCTGTTCTGCTGGGTATCGGCGGGCTTCTGGACCGCGCTGATGGGCTTCCTCGAGCTGCTCACCGGGCGTGACAAGTACAAGATTTCCGGCAGCAGCGCCGGCAACGAGCCGATTCCCGCCGAGGCGCGCACCGCGCTGGTGATGCCGATCTGCAACGAAGACGTGCCACGGGTGTTCGCGGGCCTGCGCGCCACCTTCGAGTCGGTGGCTGCCAGCGGCAACCTCGACCGCTTCGACTTCTTCGTGCTCAGCGATACCAACGACACCGATATCGCCGTGGCCGAACAACAGGCCTGGCTCGACGTGTGTCGCGAGACCAAGGGCTTCGGCCGCATCTTCTACCGTCGTCGCCGGCGCCGGGTGAAGCGCAAGAGCGGCAACCTCGACGACTTTTGCCGCCGCTGGGGCGGCGATTACAAGTACATGGTCGTGCTCGACGCCGACAGCGTCATGAGCGGCGAGTGCCTGAGCAGCCTGGTGCGTCTGATGGAGGCCAACCCGGACGCCGGCATTATCCAGACCGGGCCAAAAGCTTCGGGCATGGATACCCTTTATGCGCGCATGCAGCAGTTCGCTACCCGCGTATACGGCCCGCTGTTCACCGCCGGCCTGCACTTCTGGCAGTTGGGGGAGTCGCACTACTGGGGCCACAACGCGATCATCCGCATGAAGCCATTCATCGAGCACTGCGCCCTGGCGCCGTTGCCGGGCAAGGGCGCGTTTGCTGGTGCGATCCTTTCCCACGACTTCGTCGAAGCCGCACTGATGCGCCGGGCCGGTTGGGGCGTGTGGATCGCCTACGACCTGCCGGGCAGCTACGAAGAACTGCCGCCGAACCTGCTCGACGAGCTCAAGCGCGATCGTCGCTGGTGCCACGGCAACCTGATGAACTTCCGCCTGTTTTTGGTCAAGGGCATGCACCCGGTGCACCGCGCTGTATTCCTCACCGGCGTGATGTCGTACCTGTCGGCGCCGTTGTGGTTCCTGTTCCTGGTGCTGTCGACCGCGCTTCTGGCGACCAACACGCTGATGGAGCCGCAATACTTCATCGAACCGTTCCAGCTCTACCCGCTGTGGCCGCAATGGCACCCGGAAAAAGCCATCGCGCTGTTCTCCACCACCATCGTGCTGCTGTTCCTGCCCAAGCTGCTCAGCGTCATCCTGATCTGGGCCAAGGGCGCCACCGAGTTTGGCGGACGCATCAAGGTCACCTTGTCGATGCTGATGGAGATGCTGTTCTCCATGCTGCTGGCGCCGGTGCGGATGATCTTCCACACCCGTTTCGTGCTGGCCGCGTTCCTCGGTTGGGCCGCGACCTGGAACTCGCCGCAGCGTGACGACGACTCGACTCCGTGGAGCGAGGCGGTACGTCGCCATGGTCCGCAGACCCTGCTGGGCATCGCCTGGGCCGGCCTGGTGGCCTGGTTAAACCCGAGCTTCCTGTGGTGGCTGGCGCCGATCGTCGGCTCGCTGGTGCTGTCGATCCCGGTTTCGGTGATCTCCAGCCGCACCCGCCTGGGCCTGGCGGCCAAGGACGAGAAACTGTTCCTCATCCCCGAGGAATATGCGACGCCGCAGGAGCTGCTGGCCACCGACCAGTACACCCACGAGAACCGCTGGCATGCCCTGCACGACGGCTTCGTGCGGGCCGTGGTCGACCCACGCCAGAACGCCCTGGCCTGCGCCATGGCCACGGCGCGTCACGGCCAGGCGGCGCCGATCGAGGCGCTGCGCGTTGAGCGCGTGGCCAAGGCGCTGGAAGTGGGGCCACAGGGCCTGGACCTGAACACCCGCCTGGCGCTGCTCAGCGACCCGGTGGCGCTGTCGCGCCTGCACGAGCAGGTATGGGCCGGGCACAACACGGCGTGGATCGATGTATGGCGCGCGTCCATCGCCAACGATCCGCACTCGCCGCTGCTGCCGCTGCATCCGGAGCACGTGGTCCAGCCAGCACTGGCTTGACTCCGTCGCACCGATAATCGCGGGGCAAGTCGGGCCGCCGCATCGCCGCTCCCACGCCGTATCAACGGTGCGTGGGAGCGGCGATGCGGCGGCCCGACTTGCCCCGCGATTGTTTTTCCCTCATCGATTTTTGGCCAACAAAGTCCCCACCGGCTCTAGGTCCCGGCCTTCGCATGCGTTAGCATCCGTCCCGACATTACGCATCGGTCTATAGGACCGTGCTTACAAGAAAAATCTGCGTACTTCTTGCTAGGGGACTTGGTGATGATGAAGAAATACCTGTCGCGACTGCTGGTAGGTGCGACCGCCCTGATCGCGGTAGCCACCGCCCAGGCCGGCGCCATCGATGACGCGGTCAAGCGCGGCACCCTGCGTGTGGGCATGGACCCGACCTACATGCCGTTCGAAATGACCAACAAACGTGGCGAGATCATCGGCTTCGAAGTCGACATCCTCAAGGCCATGGCCAAGTCCATGGGCGTCAAGCTGGAGATGGTCTCCACCGCCTACGACGGCATCATCCCGGCGCTGATGACCGACAAGTTCGACTTCATCGGCAGCGGCATGACCCTGACTCAGGAGCGCAACCTGCGCCTGAACTTCAGCGAGCCCTTCATCGTCGTCGGCCAGACTTTGCTGATCCGCAAGGAGCTGGCGGGCGAGATCAAGTCGTACAAAGACCTGAACAACGAGAAATATCGCCTCACCTCCAAGCTTGGCACCACCGGCGAGATGGTCGCGAAGAAGCTGATCGGCAAGGCCAAGTACCACGGCTACGACAACGAGCAGGAAGGGGTGATGGACGTGGTCAATGGCAAGGCCGACGCCTTCGTCTACGACTCGCCCTACAACGTGGTGGCGGTGGAGAAGGCTGGCGCCGGCAAACTGGTGTTCCTGGAAGAGCCCTTCACCTACGAGCCACTGGCCTTCGGCCTGAAGAAGGGCGATTACGACAGCATCAACTACATCAACAACTTCCTGCACCAGATCAAGCATGACGGGACCTACGATCGTATCCACGACAAGTGGTTCAAGAGCAAGGACTGGCTGAAGGAAATGGAATAAGGCCTGGGCCACAAACCCAAGCGCTGACCTCGACGCGCAGGCAAGCCCTGCGCGTTCGCATTTACGGAAGTACCCCACGTGATCAAACACAAGAAAGCACAGTGGCCCTGGCACGGGCTGACCGCGCTGGTCCTGGTGGGCCTGGCGATCAGTCTGTACCTGGCCACCTCGATGATTTCCTACGAGTGGCGCTGGAACCGTGTTCCGCAATACTTCGCCTACAAGGCCGAGGAAACCCAGCGTGCCGCCAACCCTGGCACGGTCGAGGAAATCGTGGTGTCCGGCGACAACGCCCGGGTCACCCTGAAGGATGAGAGCGGCGACACCCAGGTCGTCGAAGTGGCCAAGGACAGCATGCTGCTGACCCGTGGCGACGACGTAGCCGAGGGCGATGCCATCGGCGTCACCCGTCACTGGGCCGCTGGTCCTTTGGCCTGGGGCCTTTGGACCACGTTGTGGATCTCGGTCATCTCCGGCGCCTTGGGCCTGGTGATCGGCCTGTTCGCCGGATTGTGTCGGCTGTCGAGCAACCCCACCCTGCGCGACCTGTCCACGGTGTATGTCGAACTGGTGCGCGGCACGCCGCTGCTGGTGCAGATCTTCATCTTCTACTTCTTCATCGGTACCGTGCTCAACCTGTCCCGCGAGTTCGCCGGGGTGGCGGCGCTGGCACTGTTCACCGGCGCCTACGTGGCCGAGATCGTCCGTGCCGGCGTGCAGTCGATCGCCAAGGGCCAGAACGAGGCGGCACGCTCCCTGGGCCTGAACGGCGCCCAGTCGATGCGCCATGTGATCCTGCCCCAGGCCTTCAAGCGCGTGCTGCCACCGCTGGCCGGGCAGTTCATCAGCCTGGTCAAGGACACCTCGCTGGTGTCGGTGATCGCCATCACCGAACTGACCAAGAGCGGCCGCGAGGCCATCACCACCTCGTTCTCGACCTTCGAGATCTGGTTCTGCGTGGCGGGCCTGTACCTGCTGATCAACCTGCCGCTGTCGCACATCGCCAGCCGGCTCGAGCGGAGGCTTGCGCAAAGTGATTGAAGTCCGTGACCTGCTGAAAGTCTTCGACACCCGCGGCCAGGTGGTGCGTGCGGTGGACAACGTCACCACCCAGGTCGCCAAGGGCGAGGTGGTGGTAGTGCTGGGCCCGTCCGGCTCGGGCAAGTCCACTTTCCTGCGTTGCCTGAACGGCCTGGAGCATTTCGACCAGGGCCATGTGTCCATCAACGGCGTGCAACTGGACGACCCGAAAACCGACATCAACGCCTACCGCCGTGAAGTCGGCATGGTGTTCCAGCATTTCAACCTGTTCCCGCACATGACCGTGCTGGAGAACCTGTGCCTGGCGCAGAAGGTGGTGCGCAAGCGCAACAAGGCCGATCGGGAAGCCAAGGCCCGGGCGTTGCTGGAAAAGGTCGGTATCGCCCAGAAAGCCAACGAGTACCCGTCGCGCCTCTCCGGTGGCCAGCAGCAGCGGGTAGCCATCGCCCGCGCCCTGGCGATGGACCCGAAGGTGATGTTGTTCGATGAGCCGACCTCGGCGCTCGACCCGGAAATGGTCGGTGAAGTGCTGGATGTGATGAAGACCCTGGCCCAGGAAGGCATGACCATGGTCTGCGTGACGCACGAGATGGGCTTTGCCCGGGAAGTGGCTGACCGTGTGTTGTTCTTCGACCACGGCAAGTTGCTGGAGGATTCGCCGCCCCAGCAGTTCTTCGCCGCGCCGAAGGACCCACGGGCCCAGGCGTTCTTGCGGCAAGTTTTGTGAGGGTTTTGAGGCCTGCGTAATTCGTGGGTGCAATATATCTGATCAAGCTGTTCAGGCCTCTTGCCATATATTGGTGAGAGGCCTGGCTGTCGAAATATCTCTAGCCTCCAATTAAAGAACGCTCTCTCTTGATCTTGATCTTGATCTTGATCTTGATCTTGATCTTGATCTTGATCTTGATCTTGATCTTGATCTTGATCTTGATCTTG